>DHBY01000015.1 GCA_002398845.1 Firmicutes bacterium UBA4916
TTGTTTATAATTTTAGCTACAATATCAAGACCGCCAGTTGATGCATTGCGTCTAAATAAAATGGTTTGTGCAAAACTCACAAGCAACATAAAGCACAATAAATCTAGCCACTGATCATGCATCAATGACTGTTTAACTGGGCATACTTTTCCCAGTATAGCAAGCATAGGTGATAAAATCAATGCTGTATATACAGTTTTAATACCAAATTCTTTTCCAATAAGGAAATAAGATAAAATTAATAGAAACGCGTTTATAACAAAAATTAATACTGGCAGAGGTATTGATGTAATTAAATTAATTACTATTGATAAGCCAGTAATGGAGCCAAGAATTAATTTACTTGGGATCAAAAAAAAGTGTACTGCTAATGCTGCAATAAGCATACTTACTGTTAATATTGGTAAATCCCTAATAAAAGACTTTATACTTTTCCTCATTTTATTTCCCCCTCAAACTAAAAAGATTCTACAAAGGTTTTCCTTAAAAGCAACGAAATCTTCTAAAATCAAAGACTTTGAATTGTATTAAAACTATAGTCCCTACTTTTCAGTAAACTTAATTTTTGATAAAGTCAGAAATATTTGGTTAATGTATCTATAAAAGTATCTATGCTATCTTAATAAGTTAGTAACTTGAGCCGCCAGGCTTGAATATTTTCTAGCAATGGTATTTCCTCCCTATATAATATGTATTTAATAGTATATACTTATTATATCATATTGTTAAAAATATATAGCAAATTTGTTTCTACATTTAGTTCAAATATTGGGCACTAGCCAAACTTAACATCACCAACATAGACTGCCCTAATTTTTTTCATTAGATCATCTCCTCTTAATACATATACACATGAATTATTCTAATCACATATCCTTGATTCCCTTTATTCTATTAGGCATATTAACTAAATTTCTTCTAAATTTTATTTGAAATAAAAAGTAACCCGCTAGTTTAAAGAAAAAAAGTAGAAGAATAATTTATTCTCCTACTATATTTAATATTTCTATATACAGCTTTTTACTAATTCTGATATTGTTATCTATAAGCTTATCTAGCAACGGTTTTAATTCTTCTATTAATCCCTGTTGCTTTGCTTCTACTAATATGCCTAAAGTACCAGTTACTTTAAGCCCTATATCTTTAGCTATTCTTCTCGCCTTTTGTTCATCTATAATAATTAAATCTGCATTAATATTATTTGCTAAAACTATTGCTTCGCTCTCCCCAAAGTCTAGTTTCAACTGTCTTTGCAAAAGTAATACAGATAGGTTTTCTTCCACATTTTTAATTTCTAAAAAAGTACATCCTTTTATTATATCTATTTCATCTTGATAATCAACATTAATAATCAATTCATTATAAACTGCTTTGGGTATTATAATATTTTTATATAACTTTTCTAAAACATCTAAACATTCTATCTTAATTAATGAAATGATTGGAGTAGAATCTGAAATAACAATCATTCTGAATCCACTTCATTTAATCTAGCATTTTTTGCATCCTCCATAAGCTCTTCTATGCTAAAATCAAAATATGGGATATCCATCTTCCCCAAATCAGTTATAAAGTCTATTTTCCTCATACCCATAGCTTCAGCAGCTTTGCCTATAGATATCTTTTCATTTTTTACAAGTTCATATAACATTATTTGACTGATTCTTTTCTTATAACTTTCACTATTGATATCAGCATATTCTGCAATTACTCGTGGCACTTCCAATTCTAATTTTACAGTATCCATGATAATCCCTCCAATCTCTATATATATTATACCCTAAAAATTGTATTATCTTGAATTTATATAAAACTTCTTTATAATTATCCAATCTCATCACTAATATAGTGATGAGATTGCTATTCCCATAGAAATTCTCTTTCATTCTACGATAAATACTCAACTTAATTTGGTTATACAATCTTCCAAGCCTTAATTATATTATATATAAACAATTGGCTCTTCATAATGGAACAAGAGAACCGACAGACTGTGTTAAACATGTAGTGGTATATTTTCTAAAAAATGACGTTCAACCTTTGCTTCCTTTACACCATAATCAATCATATCATTCCATGAATCATCTCGATTTAATGGAAGTATAAAATATCTGCCTTTTAACACAACAAATAACTTTTTATCATTAAAAGCATGAACATACCATGTTTCCTTCACTTCATTTTTTAAACTTTCTAATAAACCTTCTAATTTTTCATCCGGTACGTGATATTCATTTGTATGCCATACTGGATATTCATCTTCTGGTATATTTTCAATTCTTTGAGAAAAAAAATATTGTTTTATCGTATCCAATATTTTAATATCTTTTAAACTTTCCTCAATTATCCCTAATCTAAACATTTAAACACCTCCAAATATCCCTGAGTCAAACAAAATTGCTTTTACATTATTCATATAATCCATTCCCCTATCATTACATTTCTGTATTAATATAATAAACTTTATATCAATTCTAACTATTAACTCACCTCTAAATTACTATTTATATTACCCAGTCTAAAATTGAAATATATAAAGATACCCATCTATAATTGAGATTACATTTTTATTATTTACTTCCCTTATATTATTTTCTATAATCCTTTCTAATGAATGGCTCTTCTATACTTTCAGAAACGAGTAATTTGTATTTCTGTGGATCATCATCTCCTGTTATTATATACTGTGCGTTTCCGTATACCGCCTCTTCAAGTATCATATTATCCTTTGGGTCTCTGCAATCAATTATCTTTTCATAAATTACTGGCACTATTGCCTTTATAGATAAAAGTGATATTAATTCATCTACTTCTGCAGGAGTTATATATTTACTAAACTTAAGTCTATATAAAACCTCTTTTATCTCTCTTAATTGTTCTTTTGACATTACTAATAGAAAGTCACCCTTTATTGCCTTTTTCAAAACTAATCTAGCATTTTTGCTCTCTAGAAAAGCACTAACAATATATTAGTATCAATGACAATCTTAATCTTCTTCATAAAGATACCCTCTAACATCTTCAACTTCTTTTGTAATCTCTTCTAGGCTAATAGAATCTTTTTCTGCACGTTCATTAACCTTATCCAATATATCTAATAATTTAGTACTAATTTCCTGTTCCATTTTTTTATATATTATTCTTTTTTCCTCTAGAGTTAAGCTATCTATTAATTCCCATACTTCATTGACATTTGCCTTCAATGTGCTCACCCCATTATATTCTATTATCCTTCATAAATAAATTATCTATTAATTTTATTATAACACAAAAAATTTCATTTAAACTAGGTGAAAATTCAATCAACTACTTCACCTATTAAGAAATAAATATACCTTTCCATGAAATATGATTTACTCTATAAAAGGTATAGACAACTTTTTTTGGTGTAATGAAATATTTTTATCCTTAGTATCTAAATACCTTTTTACTTCTACGCTATAATTATGAAATCCAATTACTGATAAATAGATTATATTGCTGTTTTTATATTAAAATGTAATTTGATTTAATCTATCCTACAAATATTATTAATCTAACTAATTAAAAATTATTCTAAATCAAGTCTATATGTATACTCATCATATATAATATCAGTACCATATTTTTTAAAAGTACCTTCTTTTTCAATATAAAAATTAAGTTTTTTTAATACTGCATTTGAACCTATATTTTCTTGTGCAACATCAGCGGTTATTTTTTTCCCTCCATTAGCATTACAAAAATCAATTAGTGCTTTTATCATTTCTGTAGCATATCCTTGACGCCAATAGTTTTTGTGAATGGTATATCCTAAATCCCAATGTTTTTGGTCTTCACTTGGAACAGCACTACATGTTCCAATATAATTTCCAGTTTCCTTTGAAACTGCAACAAAATAATAACAACCATCATAAATTTCTACATTCTCTTTCCATTTGAAATAGGTATCATTTGCCTTTTCACGAGGTGGATCTGATAAATATTTTCCCATTTCATCATCCAACCATATATCCAAACAAAAGTCAGTATCTTCTCTTTTAGTGCTTTTAATAATTAATCGATTTGTTTCTAAGTTTTTTATCCTCATAATTAGCACCCCTTTATAATTTATAAAAAATTTCTATATACCTCTATTTAACGAACAAGATATCACACGTATACGTCAATTATTTTAATCGCATATCCTTGATTTCCTTTATTTTATCAAATATATTAACTAGCTTCTACTAAATTTTATTTGAAATAAAAAACAACCCACTAGTTTAAGGCTTTATAACCTTT
>DHBY01000033.1 GCA_002398845.1 Firmicutes bacterium UBA4916
TGGGGAAGATTATGTAATACTTGGTCATATAGAAAAAGGCAAGGAGAAGGTTTCACTATGTCATTAGTAAAAATAGGGGTTTTAATTTCTGGTGGAGGGACCAATCTTCAATCATTAATAGATAATATAAAGGAAGAAAAAATAAAAGGAGAAATAAAACTAGTTATATCCAATAGAAAAGAAGCTTATGGCCTTATTAGAGCAAAAAAGGAAGGCATAGAAACCCTATATATAAATAGGAAAGAATTCAAAACAGAAGAAGAATATAATGAAAAGATTATGGAAGAATTTAAAAAACGGAATATCCACTTAGTAGTCCTTGCAGGTTATTTAAAAGTATTATCCAAAGAATTTATAGAATCCTATAAAGGCCGAATAATAAATATTCATCCTTCTCTAATCCCTAGTTTTTGTGGAAAGGGCTGCTATGGTGAAAAGGTTCATGAAATGGTATTAAAGTATGGAGTAAAGCTTACGGGGGCTACAGCCCATTTTGTTGATGAGGGAACGGATACAGGACCTATTATCATTCAAAGAGCAGTAGAGGTTAAAGATGATGATACAGTAGATACACTTAAAAGAAGGGTTCTAGAAGTTGAGCATCAATTGCTTCCAGAGGCTGTAAGACTTTTTTGTGAAAACAAATTATCTATTGAGGGAAGAAAGGTAATTATTAAGTAGGAGTGATACTATGAAAAGAGCATTGATAAGCGTTTATGATAAAAATGGAATTGTTGACTTTGCCTTAAATTTAAGTAAATTAGGCTGGGAAATAATCTCTACTGGTGGGACGAGTAAAATCCTAAAGGAAGCAGGAATAGAAGTAATAGATGTAGATCAAATCACTAAATTCCCAGAAATACTAGATGGAAGAGTTAAAACTCTCCATCCAAATATTCATGGAGGGTTATTATACAAAAGGGATAATGAAGAACATGTAAAGACTTTGAAAAATTTAAACATAGATTCCATAGATATGGTGGTCAATAATCTATATCCCTTTGAAGAAACAGTAAAAAGAGAAGGAGTAACCCATGAGGAAATAATAGAGAATATTGATATTGGTGGTCCTTCTATGATTAGAGCGGCTGCTAAAAACTATAAATATGTAACGGTAGTAGTAGACTCATCTGATTATGAAATGGTGTTAGATGAGCTTAAAATTAGGGGAG
Source organism: Firmicutes bacterium UBA4916 (assembly GCA_002398845.1). Classification (GTDB taxonomy): domain Bacteria; phylum Bacillota; class Clostridia; order Tissierellales; family Tepidimicrobiaceae; genus Mt11. The sequence continues at coordinate 1,173 of DHBY01000033.1, forward strand.
AAACTACATTCGAGACAAGGCAGTACTTAGCTAGAAAGGTATTTCAGTATACAGCCTATTATGATTCTTTAATATCTAATTATTTTAATGGATTAGAACATTCAAGTTTTCCAGAAACCATTACATTTTCCTTTAAGGATAAACAAGAATTAAGATATGGAGAAAACCCTCATCAAAAAGCAGCTTTTTATAAGGAAGTAGGTAATTTAGAAGGTACTATAGCAGGAGCTATAAAGCTTCATGGAAAGGAATTATCTTTTAACAATATTAATGACGGCAATGGAGCATTGGAAATTTTAAAGGAGTTTGATGAACCAACTATTGCAGCAATAAAACACGCTAATCCCTGTGGTATAGGCAGTGGAAAAGACTTAATTGAAGCCTATAATAAAGCCTATGAATGTGATAAGATATCGATATTTGGCGGCATAATAGCAGCTAATAGGGAAGTAGACGAAGAATTAGCAGCTAGAATAAATGAAATATTTGTAGAGATTGTAATGGCTCCTTCTTTTACTAAGAAGGCATTGGCCATTCTTACTTCTAAGAAGAATATAAGGATTCTCCAAATTTCTAATATAACTAAAAAAGATTACCCTAACTTTGATATAAAAAAGGTTCTTGGAGGAATACTTATACAAGAAAGGGATACTAGGCTTTTGGGTGAAGAACTAAAAGTAGTTACCAATAGAAAACCAACAGATGAGGAAATGGAAGATTTAATATTTGGATGGAAGGCAGTAAAAGGTGCTAAATCCAATAGCGTATTGTTAGCAAAAGATAAGGGAACTATTGGGATAGGCATGGGAGAAGTAAATAGAGTGTGGGCTGTAGAAGCTGCTATCCAAAGGGCAGGAGAAAAGGCAAAGGGTTCGGTACTTGCTTCTGATGGGTTCTTCCCATTTAAGGATTCAGTAGAGGCTCTGGCAAAAGCAGGAGTAACAGCCATAATACAACCTGGCGGTTCCATAAGGGATGAGGAAACCATAATAGAGTCAGATAAGAATAATATAGCCATGGTATTTACAGGTATGAGGCATTTTAAACATTAACCTTTAAGAAAGAAGGGGATAGGATGAAGGTTTTAGTTATAGGCAGCGGTGGTAGAGAACATGCCTTATGTTGGAAAATAGCACAAAGTAGAAAGGTATCAAAGATATTTTGTGCCCCAGGCAATGGAGGCATAGAAGGAATAGCTGAAAATATAGATATTAGTCCCAATGAAATAGATAAATTATTGGATTTTGCATTGAAAGAATCCATAGATTTAACAGTAGTTGGTCCTGAAGATCCTCTAGTAAATGGTATAGTGGACAAGTTTCAAGAAAATGGACTCAACATATTTGGAGTAAATAAAAAATCTGCTCAATTAGAAGGAAGCAAAGCTTTTGCTAAGGAATTTATGGAGAAACATGGTATACCTACGGCTAGATATAGGATGTATACTCATATGGATGAGGCTATTAATGGTTTAGGTGAATTTGATTATCCTGTAGTAATAAAGGCGGATGGACTATGTTTAGGTAAAGGTGTAATCATTTGTCAAACAAAAGAAGAAGGAATAGATGCTCTAAATCATATGATGAAAGAAAAAGCTTTTGGTTCTGCAGGAGAAACTATTATAATAGAAGAATTTTTACAAGGAATTGAAGCTTCTTTATTATGTTTTGTATCTAATGGGAAAATAATCCCTATGGAATCTGCAAAGGATTATAAACAAATATTTGATGGAGATAAAGGACCAAATACTGGAGGAGTAGGCTGCCTTTCTCCAAATCCTTTATTTAATCAAGATTTGGAAAAGAAGATTCAAAAGGAAGTATTGTCTAAAATTGAAATAGGATTTAAAAATGAAGGTCTAGATTATAATGGCATATTGTTCATAGGATTAATGACAACAGAGGGGATGCCAAAAGTTTTAGAATTTAATGTTAGATTTGGTGACCCTGAAACAGAGGTATTAATGCCAAGGCTTAAATCTGATATAGTAGATATATTTCAAAAGGCTATAGATGGAAGCTTAAAAAAAGAAGATTTAATTTGGACAGATAAAAAATGCGTTACTGTAGTAGCTACATCAGGTGGATATCCAGGAAAGTATGAAAAGGGTAAAGAAATAATAGGACTAGATGATTTAGACAAGGATATAATCCTATTTCACAATGGAACAAAGAAATTAGACAATAAAATATATACTAATGGGGGTCGTGTTATTTCCGTAACTTCTTTGGGGGATACATTAAAAGATGCCAAAGATAAAATATACAGTAATATTGATAAGATAGATTTTCATGGTATGTATTATAGAAAGGATATAGGTAAAATATATTAGATATAATTAATAACTCCTTCCATGTTTATAGAAAAACTTTATGGGTAAACAATATATATAATAAAAATGAAGGAGGATTTTTAAATGTTAGTTGGGAAAACAGCACCAAATTTTAAAACGAAAGCATACCACAAGGGGAAAATTGTGGGTGTAAATTTAGAAGATTATAGAGGAAAATGGGTTGTATTATGTTTCTACCCAGGAGACTTTACTTTTGTCTGACCTACTGAACTAACACAAATAGCCGTAGGCTATGACACTTTACAAAGCTTAAATGTAGAAGTATTATCAGTATCAGTAGATAGTGTATTCTCACATAAAGTATGGGATGAAACCGAACTATCTAAGATGGTAGATGGAGGCATACCTTATCCAATGCTTTCTGACCAAGGTGGAAAAATTGGTGAATTATTCGATGTATATGATGAAGATGGAGGAGTAGACATTAGAGGAAGATTCATCATTGACCCAGAAGGAATAATTCAAGCTGCCGAAGTATTGACACCACCAGTAGGAAGAAACCCAGAAGAATTGTTAAGACAAATACAAGCCTATCAACATCATCAAAAAACTGGTGAAGTAATGCCATCAGGATGGCATGAAGGGGAAAGCACATTAAAACCTTCAACTAATTTAGCAGGTAGAGTTTGGGAAGTATGGAAGCCAAAAAAATAGATTAAAAATAAAACCTCTGATTTAATTGTCAGAGGCTTTATTTTTATTATCAATATTGAGTGCTAAAATCCCTAATATAACTCTAAAGTATATATTATATACCATAGTAAACTACCCAAATCAACTATTTTTAAACAAACTTTTTAAAAAGATTATACAATAATAATGAAAATTATTTTAAAAAGTGTAATTTCTTTGATATAATACTATATAGTTGCAGAAACTTATACTATTACTTAATAATTGCCTATGTATAGAATACGAGATAGGAAACATACTATTTATATTTAGAAGGTTTTGGCATCATTTTTTTGAATAGAAATTTAAAACAACTAAACTAAAAGGAGGAATAGGTTTGAAAACTGATGTTCAAATTGCACAAGAAGCTAAGATGCTTCCTATTACAGAGGTGGCAGAAAAGTTAGGATTAAAGGAAGATGACTTAGTGCATTATGGAAAGTATAAAGCAAAGATAAATCTAGATGTACTTAAAAATTTACAAGACAAAAAAGATGGGAAACTAGTACTAGTAACAGCCATAAATCCAACTCCAGCTGGAGAAGGTAAGACCACTACAAATATAGGTCTTTCAATGGCATTAAATAAACTTGGTAAAACTGCTATAACAGCACTTAGAGAACCATCTCTTGGACCAAGCTTTGGTATAAAAGGTGGGGCAGCTGGCGGCGGATATTCTCAAGTAGTACCTATGGAAGATATTAACCTTCATTTTACTGGAGATTTTCATGCCATAACTACAGCTAACAATTTAATTTCAGCTTTATTAGATAATCATATTCAACAAGGAAACGAGTTAAATATAGATCCAAGAAGAGTTGTTTGGAAAAGAGTTCTTGATATGAATGATAGAGCCTTAAGAAATATAGTTGTAGGCCTTGGTGGTAAACCAAATGGAATGCCTAGGGAAGATGGATTTGACATAACTGTTGCTTCAGAAATCATGGCAATATTCTGCTTATCCGAGGATCTAGAAGATTTTAAGCATAGAGTCGGAGAAATTATAGTAGCTTATAAATTTGATGGAAGCCCAGTATTTGCTAAGGACTTAAAGGCTCAAGGTGCAGCAGCATTACTTATGAAGGATGCATTGAATCCTAATATTGTTCAAACATTAGAGAATACACCAGCACTTATCCATGGTGGACCTTTTGCTAATATTGCCCACGGATGTAACTCTATTTTAGCTACACAATTATCCTTAAAACTTGCTGAATATACTATTACGGAGGCAGGTTTCGGTGCAGACTTAGGTGCTGAAAAGTTCTTTGATATTAAATCAAGATTTGGTGGATTAAATCCAAATGCTACAGTAATAGTGGCTACAGTAAGAGCATTAAAATATAATGGTGGAGTAAAGAAAGGCGAATTAGGCAAAGAAAATCTTGAAGCATTAGCTAAAGGATTTGCAAACCTAGAAAAACATATAGAAAATATTCATAAATTTGGCGTACCTGCTATAGTAGCTTTAAATAAATTCCCTACAGATACTGAAGCTGAACTTAATTATGTACTTGAAAGATGTAAATCACTAGGCGCAGAAGCTGTATTATCCGAAGTATGGGGTAAAGGTAGTGAAGGTGGATTAGATTTAGCTAAAGCAGTAATAAATGTATGCGAGACAAAAGAATCCAACTTTAAACCTTTATATGATGTTGAAGATTCAATTAAAGATAAGATTGAAAAAATAGCTAAGGAAATTTATGGAGCAGATGGTGTTGATTATACTAAAGCTTGCGAAAAACAAATAGCTAATATTGAAAAATTAGGGCTTGACAAGATGCCAATCTGCATGGCAAAAACTCAATATTCTCTCTCAGATGACCCAACCTTACTTGGCAGACCAGAAGGATTTAGAATCACTGTAAGGAACATAAAAGTGTCCAATGGTGCTGGGTTCCTAGTTGCTTTAACTGGAGAAATAATGACAATGCCAGGGCTTCCAAAGGTTCCTGCAGCAAACAATATAGATATATTGGAAAGCGGGGAAATAGTAGGACTATTTTAGATAAAAAAGTCTGGAGGGTTTTCCTGCCAGACTTTTTTTACTAGATGAGGATATAGATCTTTTCTTCCAAGTTTAGAATATAACTTTAGGGGGTGATATGGTGGCAGATTATAACTCTCGAATAAAAAGTGAACAAGTAGATGGTTTTTTTGAAGCTATATTACAACTAAAAAATATTGATGAATGTTATCGTTTTTTTGAGGACATATGTACAGTAAAGGAAGTACAATCTATTGCACAAAGGTTAGAGGTTGCAAAATTATTAACATTAAATAAGACCTATAATGAAATCGAAAAGGAAACTGGAGCAAGTACTGCTACTATTAGTAGAATAAATAGATCTTTGAATTATGGTGTAGATGGATATAGTATTGTACTTGAAAGATTGGGCTATGAAAAAAAAGATGACAAATAAAAAGTATTTAAAGTGGATTTCTCTCTATAAGGGGAAATCCTTTTCTTAAATAAAAATAAATATGTTAGAAACTTAAAAATGGCTCTAAACATATTATATGAGGGGAATAATACATGATAAAAGATTTAGAGAATAAAAAAACTAAAATACATTCAGAAGCATTTATTGCTGAAACAGCAGATATTATGGGGGATGTAACTGTAGGTGAAGGCAGCAGCCTTTGGTATGGTGCAGTGGCACGTGGTGATATGAATTATATAACCATTGGAAAATGCACAAATATTCAAGACAATGCTACCTTACATGTAGATACTAACTCACCTTTGGAGATTGGCGATTATACTACTGTAGGACATAATGCTGTGGCCCATGGCTGCAAGGTAGGTAATAATTGCTTAATTGGAATGGGAGCAATTATTCTCAATAACGCCGTTATTGGAGATAATTGTATTGTAGGCGCAGGAGCTTTAATCACAAAAGAAGTCAACATTCCTCCAAACTCATTAGTCCTTGGAGCACCTGGGAAAGTTAAAAGAGAGTTGAGTAAAGAAGAAATAGAAACAGTAAAGAATAATGCAATTAGATATGAAAAATTATGGAGAGATGAGTATAAATAATAAAATAATCAATGGAATTCTAATTAGATAGTATTTTAGGAAACTAAGAAGTTGTGCAAAACACTGTTAAATTATGA
>DHBY01000050.1:0-5334 GCA_002398845.1 Firmicutes bacterium UBA4916
GCTATTAGCCCAACAAAAGCAGTAAATATATTTTTATTAGGTTTTATTGAATAGCGTCCCATATAATTAATCCCCCTTGTTTTTATCATCTCTTTGAAACCTTTCCCACTCTATCCATCTAAAATCTAAAATAATTAATACTATTTACTCCATTCACTTTTCAGTATCCCATATATAACACAGTTTACATAACCATCATTAAGTAATTCTCCATCTCGAATTATACCTTCCTTAGTAAATCCAAGCCTTTCTGGAATAGCCCTGCTTTTAAGATTATCTTCTGCACATTTAATCACTACTCTATTTAAATTATAAAATATATAAAGAATGTACAATTAATTTAAGAATTCTTTTTTATATATATCCGTAGCGCTTTTACAAGTAAAAATAGTAAATATATACCTACTCCGAGCACAAGCAGTGATATTATTGTAGCTATTATTGATATTCCACTTGGAATTACCCTTACTGTTGTTTCCATGGTATTACCCCCTTTAAGTATAAAAACTTAATTATATTTGCTGCACATTATTTATTATATATATACATCAATTATTTTAACTACATATCCTCAATTTCCTTTATTCTATCAAATATATCAGCTAATTTCTATTAAGTTTTATTTGAAATAAAAAATAACCCGCTAATCTAAAACTTTATAAGCTTTAAACCAGTGGGCCCTGATCTTTTATGATGGTTTATGTTTAATTTTAGTTTCATTCTTAAAAAAAGATTATAAAACCTAGAGGACAGCCTCCCTATGTTATTACCCATTTAAACTATCCAGCTCTGCTTTAAATGCCCTTTTCCTGGAATGCAATTTTTTATAATGCTCTATAATAGCTGTTCTTCCATTCAATTCACCATTTGATTCTAATGTTTCGCCTAATGCAGTTATAAGTGCAGCTGCCTTATAATAGCTCTTTCGATGACCTTCCCCTACAATGGCATTTGCCCTTTTATTAACCTCCTCTTTTAACCATATAATATACTTTTCATATTCTTCATTTGTTAAAACCACTTTTCTTTTCCAATTTAAAAATTGTTCTGACAAGTTTTCCCCATCATCTTCTATAAATCCTAATCTATATATTATCCCATCTAAAAGTTGCTGCCCAGCTTTTGTAATTTCATTACCTTTATCTAATACTAAAATAAAAAGTGGTCCAAAAATTCCTTTAGGACTGCTACTCCAACCTAATATAGTTTCATCATTTTTACAATATTCATAAATATAATCAAATTCTCCATTAAAAAAACGAATTACATTTTTATATTCCTTAGGAAGGCTATTCTTCATCATTTGTTTATTATTATGATATAATCTATACATAGATTCTTCTGGTAGGACATTTGCATATTTTGCTGCTTTATCAGTCATTTTTTGATAATTAGGTAATTCAAATAAGCGTAAATAATTATTTAATACTGACTTAGAATAAAAGGCTGCTTCGTAGCATTCTCTAATTATATCAAAATGTTCCAGCTGTTCAGCAGCTTTTGCAGTTAAATCTGCAACCTCTCCCCTAATAATCAGATGCTCAGGCAATACATTAATAGCTCCCATTCCTAATTCTTCACACTTAGCCCATTCATTTTTACTTAGTAGATATTCACAAGCATATTTATATAAAATAGGATGTCTCAATGATTTCTCTGTAGCCACTTTGCATAAAAGATCTATGCCTCCCTGATACATACAAGCCTCTAAAAGCAAGTTTCCTGCCATATCTCCATCCGTACTTTTTAAAAAAGCAATCCATTCCTCCATAAATTGGCCTGTACCTTTAAGTTCTTCGGAACTCATAGTAAATATTTCTTCTACTTTTATACTTTTACACATATCCCAAGAAAAGTATCGATAGAGTTCAGCTATCCTTTCCCTTCCCTTAGTAGTCTGATATTTTGCATACATTAAATTTAGAGCAATTTGTTTTAAATTTAAAATTACTAGCTCTTCATTTACAATCTCCTCCAGCCCTAGTTCAAAACAATCTTCCGTATCTTTATCCAGTACTGAAAATGGCATACTGCAAAGGCAATCATATAATAATGATGCTTCCTCATATTCTTTTTGAAATAGCAAATATTCCGCAATCTGAAATACTCGAGTAAGCTCTTTCCCTATCCCAAAATTATCATAATAATAGTGCACATAATCACTATCCCAATAGCTATCTCCGTATTCTTCATAACTGTTGCACTCAAAATAGATTTCTCCATCTTCTATTTCCCTACACCATTTTTTTATCAATTCCTTTTCATAAATAATAGGGTGATAATCTTGCTTTCCGTCTAAGGAATTTAAAAATATAATCCGTTCATGCTCTTTTGTAATTCGTGCCATATTGTGTATCCATTCAGTCTTTTCTAATTCAGACATAGATAATAATTTTTCATCAACCGCTTTCATAAATTCATTATAATTCATTGCCATTTTCACCTCTGTTTTTTTCAATTTAAGACATTGTGTTTTATACCTCTATATTTAAAAGCTAAAAAATTTTAATATACTTTGAAAGTAAATCAAAATATTTGTCACTATATCTATAAAATTCACCTTTTTGTATCATATCCCTTAATTCTTCTACAGTTACCCATTTAACATCGCATACTTCTTCTTTTTGCAACTTAATATCTTCCAAATTTATCTCTTGTTTTACCACCCAAATATCAGTAAAATTACCATTTCGTTTATGACTAATAGGCTTATATGTTGGGTGAATATCAATTCCCAATTCTTCTTTTGTTTCTCTACATGCAGCTGTAATGCTATCTTCTCCTTGTATTGCTGATCCCCCAGTAATTGCCCATTTCCCTGGAGCAAATTTTAAATTTTTAGGCCTTTTTTGAATTAATATTTCTCCTTTGCCATTAATAATCCATATATGCACTACTAAATGGTATTCCCCATCTCCTAAGTTTTCCCCTCTAGTAATAGTTTTTCCAATCATATTACCATTTTCATCTAGTATCTCCCATGTTTCCATAGAAATCCCCCTCCCTTCTACGGTAGATTTTATATTATTGCACTATTAGCAAAATTGTTTAAATTGATTTTAATATTTAATTAATCCCATTGTCCTGGAAATCTTAATTTTTGTAGTTGTGGAAATTTTTTATTGTATTCTTCCACTTCTTCCTTTGGAAGATTTTCAAAAACTTCCGATTCGTAGAATTTTCCTTTTATGCCTTTCATACTATCTTCTGTTAATTCAATTCCCATAAATGCATCAAAGTTTTTGCCATCAGCAGTTGTAATATTAAAGTTGTCACATGTTTTAAATCCTAGTCGAGGATAATAATCTGGTTCTCCAAAAATTACAATACCTTTATACCCTTTATTTGCAGCTAATTTCATTGTTTCCCTTAATAACAGCTCGCCAACTCCACATCCTTGCCATTTAGGCTCTACGCAAAGGGGTCCAAAGGTTATAATTTCATGTGTATCTGCCCCATCAACAACTCGTGCCTTTGAATACATTATACATCCTATTACTTCTCCATCCTTTACTGCTATCCTGCTTAGTTCTGGAAGATAGTCCTTATCTTGACGTAATTTATGTACAAGATAATGTTCATCACATCCAAGATGATGTTTATTCCAAAATGCGTGCTGTGTCATTAACTCTACATTATACCAATCATCCCTCGTTTCCATTCTAATTTCTATTTCTTCATGATTTAATCTTTTCTTTTCTTCTGGAAACCATCCAAATTCTAATCTTACTTCTTTTCTTTGTAAATCATTATTCTTGTAGCAGCAAGTATCCATACCAATCAAGCTAAAGCCTTCATGCTGATAAAAATCTACTGCATTAACATTACAAGATTGTGTTTCTAGTATAATAGCTCGACGACGTTCTCTTCTTGCTTGTTCCTTCGCCATCTCAACTAACGTATGACCTATTCCTTGTTTTTGATATTTTTCTACCACCCAAAGTTCTGTAATTCTTAGACGATTAGACCATAATTCTTGATCAGTTTCAATTGCAGCAACTAATTCATCATTAACTAACACTCCCCAAGCATAAGCATTCCCCCAGTGATCTTCATATAACTTATCTGGAAAATCATATTCTTCTGGTGTATGAGTTACTGGCTCTGCAAAATCTTTCTTTTCTATCTCAATAGCAAATCCTTTATTTTTTTTATTTACTATAACATCATAATATTTATCTGTTTTATACTTTATTGGAATTATAGTTCCCTTCCATTTTTCTTTTGGTAAATGTATAATCTCATATTTCATAGTCTTTATCCTTTCTTTTTCATATCCATTATTGTCTTAACAATATAACTCATATGGATGCTATTTAATATCAATTATTCTTCCTGCTTTATGCTTGAACCAATTGCCCCTCCTAAAAACATACCAATACCCATACTCACGCTTAAATTTTTAAAAAACAACTGGCCTATGGTCATTCCAAGACACATTCCTAGGCACATTCCTACTGCCAAATAATTATCTTCTTCATTCTCTTCAAAACTATCGTTGTCTTCATCATCAATCTCTGTATTTTTATTTTCCTTATCCTTTTCATCCATGATTTCAATTTCTCCTTCTTTATACTATATAAATAATTTCTGCTTCACGTTAATTTACTAGTGCGAACTACTTTATTTAACATTAAATTTATAGTAAGCTAAAACATCATCATCATAAAGATGTTTAAATCCCAGCTTTTCCAAAATGTGTTTGCTTCTATGATTTCTATGTACTGCATCTGCATAAATAGTCTTAAGGCCTAATGTATTTATTGCATAATCAATTAATAATCGCTGTGCCTCCGTTCCATATCCCTTTTCTTTAAATGCATCATTAACTAAATGAATACTTAAGGTACCACATAGTTTTTCTTTATCCATTCGCTTTATTTGAATTTCTCCAACAGTCTTGTCATTATGGCATATTGCAAAAAAAATCCTACTTGTATCTAAAACTTTATTTTGATAATATCTATCGACCTTCCCTTTATTATAAGTATAAGTATCATAAGTCATTGCCGGATCAGCAACATAATCTTTAAAAAAAGCATGACACCTTTCTATTGTGTATGGTGCTAAAACAATCTTTTCTCCTCGCAATATCACCTTAACCACCTCATTAATCTAGATTTTTACTCCGCCCTTTTCTACACATGTTCATCAATTATTTTAATCACATATCATTAATTTCCTTTATTCTATCAAATATNNAGTATAAGTATCATAAGTCATTGCAGGATCAGCAACGTAATCTTTAAAAAAAGCATGGCACCTTTCTATTGTATATGGTGCTAAAGCAATCTTTTCTCCTTGTAATACCACCTTAACCACCTCATTAATCTA
>DHBY01000050.1:5433-7083 GCA_002398845.1 Firmicutes bacterium UBA4916
ATTAACTAATTTCTATTAAGTTTTATTTAAGATTATCTAATCTGCCATTTTATGTATGTTTTGGGCTAAAGTCAGGTGATTTTAATTTGATTTTTGAATAGTGAAGTAGTTTGCCATGCGATAAATATCATTGATTTAAATTTTTTATTAGGGTAAAGTTTACAAAAGAGGACATCAAAAGCGAGGATTAAATTTACTCATCGTAGTATACTTTTTACATGGAGGTGAAGAAATGGAGTGGCTAAAGAAGTTAAGCAGCGCTATTGACTATATCGAAAAGAATTTGGATAACGAGATTTCATATGAGGAAGTAGCAAAAATAGCGTGTTGCTCGTCTTATTATTTCGGGCGCATGTTTACTTATGTAGTCGGTATTCCGTTGTCTGAATATATTCGCCGCCGGAGAATGACACAGGCTGCCTTTGAATTGCAATCCATGGATACAAAGGTATTGGATGTTGCATTAAAATACGGATACAATTCCCCGACATCTTTTAATCGGGCGTTTCAAAGTGTTCATGGAATTCCTCCCTCTGCTGCCAAATCTCAAGAGAATGTGTTTCATGCGTATCCCCCAATTAAATTTTCCGTTAAAGTTACAGGAGGTGATGCTATGCCATATCGTATGGAAGAAAAAGAGTCTATGAGGATTGTAGGTATCCGCATTCCATTAACAGAGGACATGGAAGAAAACCAAAAACTGGTCCCGCCCTTTTGGAACAAAGCCTTACAGGATAAACGATTCACAGAAGTCTGCAAACTGTCGAATCAAATTCCAGGTGTAGTGCTGGGGGTTACTATTTATCAAAATCCAGATGAGATTTACTATTATATTGCAGCTGCAACAGATCAGCCTGTTCCTGCAGGAATGTTTGAGTATGAAATCCCGGCAGCAGCATGGGTGATTTTTGAAAGTGACGGACATTTCAAAGAATCCATTCAAAATATTTTCAGACGTTTTCTTACAGAATGGCTTCCGTTCTCAGGGTATACCTATGCAGAATTGCCGGACATAGAAGTATATCCCATCAGTAAAGAAAAACCACAAGAGGGACATTCCGAAGTATGGATTGCTGTAAAAAAGGAAAATTAAAAGAGGAGGAATAATATGACTGCTATTCGAACCGAAAATTTAATAAAAAAGTATAAGAACGGCGTACAGGCATTAAATGGCTTGAACTTAGCAGTAAAAGAGGGAGAAATTTTCTCCCTCTTAGGACAAAATGGTGCGGGAAAATCAACGCTTATTAATATACTTACCACTTATCTGGCTCCTACCTCTGGTCTTGTTACCATGTTTGGAAAAGACATTTACCAGGAAGCAGCTGAAATTCGCACACAAATATCCTGCGTGGCACAGCGGACTTCCATTGATACGCATTTGTCCCTTACGAAAAACATGATGTTTCAGAGCAAGCTCTACAAAGTGCCGAAAGCCGAAGCAAGAAACCGGATGGAAACCTTGATTGCCTGCTTTGGATTAGAGCGATATTTGAAATACCCTGTCTCCTCTTATTCCGGGGGAATAAAAAGACGGCTTGATATTGCGCTGAATATGATGTCAAATCCAAAAGTGCTATTCTTAGACGAACCAACCGTTGGTATGGACATTCAGTCTCGTATGGCAATGTGGGATATGATGAAAAAAAT
>DHBY01000050.1:7154-30356 GCA_002398845.1 Firmicutes bacterium UBA4916
GATGTCAAATCCAAAAGTGCTATTCTTAGACGAACCAACCGTTGGTATGGACATTCAGTCTCGTATGGCAATGTGGGATATGATGAAAAAAATAAGAAACGACTTTGGAACTACTATTTTTTTGACGACTCACTACTTAGAGGAAGCAGATCAGTTAAGTGATACCATCTGCATTATGAAAAACGGAAAAGAAATACTACAAGGTACACCCTATGCACTTCGGGAATATCTGCGAAAAGATATTCTGAAGATTAGCTTTTTATCAAAAGAAGAAGCAAAAAACTGCTTTCAGCCATTAAAAGGTATCCTTGATCTGGAGGAAACAGATTTACGCCATGATAAGATCATTACCGACTTAAAAAACGGACATATGGATTTAGAAAAGGCAAATCGTTGGCTTCTAGAGCATGAAATTCCATTCTTAGGTATAGAAATTATCCAACCTACTTTGGAAGATGTTTTTATAAGGCTCACAGATGAAAATGGGAAGGAGGTGTGCTAATGGATGTTTTCACTCTACTCCACCGCAATATAAAGTGGCGCTTTCATAACACTTTCACTATTGCAATGACAATTTTGCAGCCTATGCTTTGGCTTGTTTTATACAGCGCTGTTGCCGGACAGTCCATGCAGGGGGTTGGGATTGAGAACTATACGGCATTTATTTTGCCCGGACTGATTGTATTAGTGAGTTTTGGAGCCTGCAGCAGCAGCGGCATTATGAATTATCTGATGAAAACAGACGGCAGTTTTTACAGGATATTGATTGCACCAGTGAAAAGAAACTCTATTGTACTGGGTCAAATATTAGAAGCAGTGCTGTGTACGTTTCTTGAAGTTGCTATTATGTTTATAGTCAGTCTGTTTTTTGGAGTGAAAATTGCTTCTGGATGGATTGGATTACTTCTTATCGTTTTAATCGTCTTCCTAACAGCCTTCTTCATGTCCGGATTGACTTACGCAATTAGTCTTTGCCTGCCCAATGAGGTAGTATATGAAACGGTAATGAATGCAGTGGTTCTGCCCATCTTTTTTCTAAGCACAGCATTATTTCCTGCAGACACCTTGTCCGGTGGATTGGAAATTGCGGTCAAGCTGAATCCTTTCACCCATGTAATCAATGCCCTGCGTGATTTAATTGTAAAGGGAAATATCGTGACAAAAGATATTCTGCTTGTTTTCATGCTACTTGCCTTAATGTGCTGTATCAGTTTCCTGTGGGCAATTAGAAGATTAAAAAAAGAAACCAGCTTATAACATAGATTGAATTACCTGCCAAATAAAAATAACAGTGTTTTGGTGGGTTTCTATTTTTTTCATAAGATTTTTAGCTTACTGACTAAAAATCAAGTCTATTACTCATTATCCAATGTGCTGAATCATTATCAAACAAGGATTTTCTTTTCCCCATAATTCTGGAAAACATTCCAAAGGTTTAAACCCCATTGATAAATAAAACTTTCTTGTACCTGCATAATAAACATCAGGATGAGATTCATCTAAAGTTTTTACTTGCAAGAATTCATATCCATTTTCTTTAGACCAATCTGAAACTTTATTAAACAAACCTCTACCAATTCCTTGTTTATGGTAATCAGGCAAAACTCCCATAACATAAATTTCAGCAGTATATTGATTGTTTTCTTTTATTGAAATAAAGCCTACTGGTTTTGATTCATCCATTGCCGCAAAAAATGGCAATTTGCTACTTACTTTAATATACTCTTGTGTAGATTCTGGTATTCCAAACCAATCAGGAAGTGATTTTAAGATACTTGTCGATATTTTTATTTTTTCTTGTTTATCATGTATTTCTTTTATATTCATCTTATCACCTAATTTTAATAAATTTTGCTTTCATAACTTTATAGAAAAAAATCTAGTCTATTACCTTCAATAGCTGTTTCCTCAATATTTTTATATCTATATCAATTATTTCCCATATGGGATTTAAATTTACACCTTCATAATCATGAACTATGCGATTTCTTAAATCCCTCATTTTAAACCAAGAAATATCAGGATAATTTGAAATATAATCCTTATCTAGTTTTTAGTTTATTTAACTATAAACCTATGCGTTTATTATATCATTAGACATATAACATTTATAGTTACAATTATAAAAATATTTTTAAGATAGAAACTCAATTCTCGTTTGGTCATCTCTTTTAATATAGATATTTTTCCCTAACTTCTTGCTTAATCTTTCTAACTTTTCTATTTTAATTGGAAGATTGGCAAGCTTAATGGGCTTAGGAATATTTGTTTTTAGCACCTCTAGGTTTTAATATTAACTATATTATCTTTGTGCAACAAATAACAAATGGTTACTTGTTCCTAAAAACTCAGGCTTTTCACTACAATAAAAGTGGTAATTTAGCCACAGCTGATAACTTTCATCATCCATTTCATCTATTTTATCTGCCAATAATTCGCTTAGACCATCAGAGGCAATTTCAGCTACAATTGTTAATCCTAAGTTGTAAAGTAGTTCTCTCCCCTGATTAATAGTTGTAAATACAAAAGGAAAATCCTTCACTTTGAAGGTTTGGCTATCATATCCATTTCCCTTTAAATAATCTGGCTGATAACACATGGTTTCAGTTACAATAACCATATCATTATTAATAAAAGCAAAAAACATAATACCGTCATCTTTGCATACTCGCTTTACTTCTTCTATGCATTTATAACGATCTTCCATATTCTCCAAATGATACAGTGGACCAAAGCATAGCACAATATCAAAACTACTATCTGGAAACCTAGAAAGATCTAAGGCATTTCCTTGAAATATATCAAGATTCATATTTGATTTCTTCTTTTCCCTAATAATATCTACATGTTTCTCAACTAGTTCTATTGATGTCACTTCATAGCCTTTATTTGCAAAGTATAAACTATACTCCCCTGTTCCTGCACCTAAGTCTAAAATTTTCATATTAGGTTTTAAATATTTTTCAATTTGTCTTACTGTAGTTAAAAACTCGACTCTTGTTGCTTTTGAAGACAATCTAGAATCTTCATCAAAGATTTCATAAATAGCCGAGACTCTTTCTTCTTCATTTTCTATTTTTAATAAATCTTCCATTTTCATTTTAGCCGCCTCCATTAAAATGTTGATTTTCTCTATAACAATTCTCCATTTTCACCATAAAAGGAACCACAAAATCTTATATTACCGGGTACTTCTCTATTTATGTCAAGAAATTTGATCCAAGTCGTTATGTGTACATTCTCTAATCATAAAGCACCCCTTTATTCTTTATTCCTTTCAGGCTATTCTGAATATTTTTCATACATTATAACATAGTTGGATGATTTCTCCTACCTTAAATATAATTTTTTATTTAAATCTACAAGACCTATAACCAGTGATAGTTCCTAGGACTTCTAACCTATCCTTCCCCTAATGATATTGATACGGTTATAAAGTTTGAATTGCTAGAATAATAAATTCTTGGCTTAGTTTTTTTAATTGGTTTTACAGTTAACTCAACTTCTAAGTTTTTATCCCCTAGAACCATAATCCAAAAACTATTATTTCCTAAGCTAATAGCTTGAACTCTATTATCCACAATATTTATATTCTTGCTGGATATTTCATTAAATATTGGAGTTTTAATATTTATTTTCTCACAATTATATGCAAAAATAACATATACATTTTCTACTTTTTCTTCTTTGATACCTTTGACAAGAGGTTTCCTTAAAATAGATGATAGATAATCTTTGGAATTATATAAAATATCTGTATGATTTCCCTCTAGTACTAAATTGTTTCCACCTAGATATCCTAATGTGCTAAGGGTAGTTACTGTGCCATCGCCATAATTTGTTTTATATGCTTTTATAGGTTTTCCATCTTTCCATTTAACTTTTTCTTTTTTATTTACATCCACTAAAAATTCCTGATTAGTATAGACACCTTTGCCACTTACAATAAACAATCTATTTGGGTCCATAGGTCTCTTTTCTAATCCATTTAAAAAACTATTGTTTACAGACATATTTTCTATGGGAATTTCTTTCCTCATTCCATTTTCTTTATAGAATAAATAATTACCATAGTTGTAACTAGGTAATAAATCTTTTACAATGGGGAAAATATTTCTTAAAGCCTCTATATAGTTTATTTTTTTAAATATATAATAGTAAAGTATAAATCCAATCTTTAATCCATTATAAAGAATATCATCCTCTAATTTTGAATAAGGAACTTTTCCTCCACTCCAAAAATAATAAGCATTTACAGTCCCTAAGTTTGGAGTGCCTATCATAATTAATTTATCAACGGTTATGGGATTGAAGTAGTTCATATAAGCCCTACCCAATAGTCCTCCTAAACTATGCCCTATAAGTATTACCTTATCGGTTCCTGTTCTTTGCTTAACCTTTTCTACATCTGGAAACAAATATTTATCTACTGATTCCAGGACAGATTTTTTCCAATCATAATAGGATATGAATAAATTTATATTCTCTGTATAACCCATAGAGTTTAGTATTTCAATAAAAGGTCTATAAATTTTTTCTGCAAACCCAAAAGAAAAATCTCCCGTTCCCTTTATTACATCATCACCTAAAGAACCAAAAAGTCCTGGTACAAAAACAATAGGATAATCCATCATTTAATCCTTCCTCTCGCTTTTATACCAAGATATTCAATTTTTCACATAAAGTTGTCTTTTAATTTAAAATTTTATTAAATCCTATTTATAATTTTTTAACCTTGATACAGATTTCCTTAAAGCTAAAGCAGTTTTAGTTTCTATGAAATAACTTGCCTTTTTGGTGCCTGGCACTAAAAAGGCAGGTTATTATATTCTATAGTCTTATGCTAAGGAATAGTCTTCAAGTTGTTTTAGCAAATTCACATCAAAATTCATGTTCTGTGCATCATCAGAAATTCTAATTGACAATTTATCATTTGTAAAGTGAGATATACTTGATTATGAAGTTTTTATTATTGCCGCTTTACTTTGTTCTTCAGATGCCGCAGTAGGTTTTTCATCTTCTACAATTAAAATTCGAATCATAATTATCACATCTTAAACATAATACATCAAAGTTGTATCTTATTTGTATCATATTTTATTATTCTTATGATATGACCTCCCTTAGTGTATCCCCTTTCTAATATAATCTTGTATCTTCAGATTTCCAAAGTAGTTTTCCATCTCCAGAATAAATATATTCATTTTCAAACAATGGTTCTCTTTGGGAATCAGATCCTGCAACCCAAGTGTCTACAGTATAATGATGCTCAAGACCGATACTATCAATCGCAATAACTGTCATGGTGCAAATCTGTCCATTACTTAAGGGTATCTTTTCATCTACTTCATATCCAGAATAAAACTCTTCATTTGGAATGGTTTCTTCTGATATCAATTTGTCATCTACCTTAATAGCTAAACGCATTTCTGTATATTTAATATCAGTTTCAACTTCCTTAACATCTGCACTAAGATTTCCTTTTCTTATATAAGTATTGCCATTAAAGCTGGCTTGACCAAGAAGTCTTGGATATATAGCTGGAAAAATTTCATCCTTAATACTCAAGATACCGATTTGCTTATCGTCCATGGTTTTCTTTATGCCATTTTCATTAATCACAATTTTAGGCAGTGCATCTGCAAAAATACTGCGGGAAACAGTTATAGAAAATGTTGTATCATTTTTGTTCATAGGGAATAATTCTCCATTAAAATCAAGGGTAACAATAGTATATTCACTGACTTCTTTAGGTGTAAGATTAAAAGTGATAGGTACTGTAAGACTATCTAAATTAATAGTTCCGATTTCAATAGTGCTAGTTTCAATAAGACTAGCCTTGCGATTTAACATATCATCTACATTATTATAAATACTATTCATATCATTTCTTATATTGTTATCTAAATTGTTCATCTGATTACTTGTATATTCTATTTGCCTTTGCAGATTATTGATCTTTAAAATTGATATAAATTGGGATACCGTAAGTACTGCAATTAAAATATATAAACCTTTCTTTTTCAATTCTATTCCCCCATCCAAATGTATTTGAAGTCATTTCTTGATTATTTTCTTCAATTTTTCGACTCAAGTTTACCTCTCCAATCTCCTTATTAAAGTATACATAGGACATAATGTCCAATAACAATACCTCAATTCTCTACTGTAAATATTTCTTCAATTGTAACGTCAAACACTTTTGCTATGTTCCAAGCCAATACCAATGAGGGATTATATTTTCCATTTTCAAGATTTCCTATTGTTTCTCTACGAACCCCAACTTTAGCTGCAAGCTCTTCTTGTTTCATACCATATTTTGCACGATACTCCTTAATCCTATTTTTAATCATTTCTTGCACCTAACTGTTCTTTCCATTCCATAATAAATGTCATAAAAGTAAAGATAGCTATGGAAATTCCGAAACCTAAAGCAGTTCCACCAGCCAATGGATTACTGCTTATCTCAAAATAAGAAAAAACAAATGTTGCTCCAGCCACAATAAATAAATTAATAAAGAAAGCATAAGCTGCACATTTTCTAATTGTTTCAATAAAAAACTCATCTGGTTGCACTAAAAAATATTTAAAAAACAATGCAAAAGCAAAAAACGATAGGAATAAAGGTTCTTTACCAAATAATCCAATAAACCCTAACAAAGATATAAAGCCTATAAAGCCATATATATTTTTCATAATCGACCTCCATTGTGGTGTATTTCGCACTTTATGCTATAAATATACCACATGCTACCCTTGATGTCAACAATTCACAAAAAATATATATGTGAATTATTCCCAATCCCCGCAATAAAGCAAACAAATCCATAATATAATTAGATAAGAATAAAAAACGTTGTAATAAACACTTTCACAGCATTCTTTATTTTATTTTCACAGGAAGGATTTGTACTAATCTCCAGCCTTCTTTAGCATATTTATCAATGATTTCATTATGATTTTCTAATTCTGATACAATAAATCCTTTTATAGCTAATTTTACACTTTTATATTGATACATAGGATTGCCTCCTTATTAATTATAGCAGTACACTTTTCTACCGATGTACATTTTGTAAAGGTTGCGACATAATTAAAGCCAAAATTATACTTATAATCTCCACCAAAGGGTTTCTCCTTCTTTATACTGCTTAAATCCGCAACGCTCTAAAATCCTTTGAGAAGTCAAACCGTCTAAATCAGTTTCAGCAATTACACTTTTAACACCATTTTGTTTTGATGCCCACTCACACATTGCTTTTACAGCTTCTGTCATATATCCATTGTGTTCAAACTCTTTACCTAAACCATACCCAATCTCAACTTCACCATTTTCATTAGGAATATCTTTAAAATCCGCTGACCCTACTACAACCCTATCCTCCTTGCGAACTAAGAAAAAAAAGCTATGCCATAAATAGTTCTTAGGATCTTTTCGGGTTATTTCATACTGTCCCTTTACTATTTCAAGAAAAAATCCCTCCATTGATTCTGCTTTATAGGAACAGTCTAACTCCTTTTCAAGTGAAATAATATCTTCAATCCATAGTTTTAATTGGTCCAAAGTTAACGGAATAAGCTTCAAGCGTTCAGTTTGTATTATCATTTTGTTACCCCCATTACAAATTTCTATTTATTAAGTAATTTTACATTTTTCATATGTCTCATGAATCTATTTTTATCAATTGGTTATTTCATAAACATCCACTCTTTTAATAATACTATGCTGTTTAGCCCACCCTTGAATCTGGTCCACCCCTTCTTCTGATAAATCAAAGATAAATGTCTCATCACCATAATGTTGACTTGAAAACAATAGTTTTTTACCATTGTATAAGTTAAGAGTAAACCATTTAATAAAACCTTCTTTAGATAAGAAATTTTTCTCCACTTCAATTTCAAAATCATTTGTTACTTTTCCTTGAAAAACAATTTCTCTAGTTTCTTTATTATCTATTTTTTTACCATACTTTATTCCTGATTCTATAGCTTCTTCATCGTCTGACCATACCCTTGTTTCAAAAGTATCTGCCTTATTAAGAGATTTCTTTACAAGATCAACCCACCATGAATAATCTGCAAAAATATAGGCCATATTTCCACTAGAAATTTCTTCTCTTTCAACCACAAACATTACATAATATGGCATAAACTCACCTCACAAAATATAAAGTAGTCTTTAAATGGATAAATAATATATTGTTGTGCTTATTAAGCCTTCCATTTTTAATTTCTTGGACTAATCCCAAATTGCATTGTGCTAATTTTACCATATCATATAATATCCTACAATAATTTTACTAAAAGATTAGAGCATTCCATGAAAGGGCAAAAAAATATAACCTGCTTTTTTGGTGCCAGGCACCAAAAAAGCAAGTTATTACCCATGCCCATCAAACTATAAAAGAATAGTCAAATGCTAATATGCATTTGACTATTCTCATTTCCAAATATTAGTTAAAAATTTAATAATATGTTATTCCTTTATTAAACTAGATTGACCTTCAGGGGGAATCTCCGTTAACATATCAAGAACTTCTGATACAAGATTTCAATGGTAAGCTTTTTATGTACACTTCCAATACTGAAACTCCCATAGCTAAAGCCAATGGGGTTCTTAGGTACTATAAAGACTTTTTTAATACTCTCATTGCGAGACACAATTACAACATATTAAAACTATCTATTTTCCCTAAGACTTTCACTAGCTATGCACGTTTAATAAACCACATTAACGCTAGCATAAGGCTCGTTTCAAAACCCTTTATCTTAAAATTTATATTCCCATACTACTTAAAAGTTTTCTATTACTGTTTTTAATTCTTTCTATTTCTCTATCATGGAGTATCTTAAAATTATCAAAAGTTTTAAAGCATAAATCTCTATCTATTTCTTTTAAATTATCCTTAACATTCATAATTAAAAATGATGAGTATAAATCTCTTTGTATTTTATAATCATTAAAATCATTCCATCTTTCATTTAAGTCCTTTTTAATGTATTTATTTTCTATATGATTAAATTGGCTTGCTTTTACCGAAGTTGTATCTATTTTATATAATTTTTGTCCATTAAATTTTAATTTATTATCTAATATAGTTAAAAACATGCTTGGTGCTTTATTTGACAGGGACTTACCAAATCGTTTCTTTTTATTGTATTTGCCCGTTTTTTCATTAATAGTGGTTTCCTTTGCTTTAGCTTGAAGTCCTTTATAATTCATAGTTTCAACATATATATTATCTCCTAGGCTTAATATATAATTAGCTAGTTTTTCATGATTTTCTTTTCTTATATCTCTTTGTTTTCTTTGTATCTCTTTTAATTTATTTTGAGTTTTTATATATCTATTGGATTTAATCCACCTATCTCTATTTCCTCGTTTGATGGTTCCATCTTTGTTGTATTTATTAGGATTATTGGCTCGTCTTTGTCTATCTAATTTTCTTAATAATATTCTTTTTTCTTTTTCTATATTATCAATTTCTGGAGCTAATTCTAATAATTTTACATTAGAATTACTTGAAATAGCTATTGTCTGAGTTCCTATATCTATGCCTACCCTGCCTTCTCCTATGGGGTTTTTAATTTTACCAGTTTTCTTATTTATTTTTATAGGGGGAACTCCTTCTAATATAATTTGTATATAGTATTTATATTTTCCCTTTATAAATCTTCTTAGTACTCTTGAATATTTAATCCTATTTTCTAAGGCCAATTGGACATATTCATCATCTTTCCTTATGATTACTGGTATTTCTAAGTTATTCCATACTAGTTTACTATCCTGAAATTTAATTCCTGTTCCATTGCTTTTGCCTTCTAGGCTATTTAATTCACCATATTTTTTGAAATATACTTTTTTAGATTCATGAAACATATATTTTTCAAAAGCCCTAAATACTCTAGTTGCTATTTTTTGTGCTGTAAAACTGTCTATGTTTTTCTTGAAATGATGTTGTATGGGGGCTACAAATGCATGAAGTGAATATTCTGTCAAACCATATTTTTTATTTAGTTCTTGAAACTTTTTATTCCGATCTTTTCCCTTTGGCATGTTGACAATTTTTTTATATTCTTTACTTTGAGTCATAGTATTATATCTTTTAAATAGTTCTCCTAAACAGGCATTATATATTTGTCTGCCTATATTAAATCTCTTATCTAATATGTCTTCTTGCCATTTTTCTGTTTTTAATTCTAAGGTTAAAACAAAGTTTGATATTGTATTCACCTCTCGATTAATATCATTTTCTTTGGCTTTCTACATATTTTTTAATTGTTTCACTAGATACATTCCCGACAAATGATAATTAATTAATGATACTGTTGTTTTCGTTTTTCTATATTTGTTTTCCATATGTATATCATATCATAACTTGGCATATACTTACAGGCTATACATACACAAAATTAATACTATTTTATTTAACATTTTATACTTGGGCTATCCATCCCACACCTAAAAGGGTGGGATGGATAGCCCAGGATTTGTAATATTCGCCGCAAAAAAAGGATTTTTGATGCCCAAGAAAGTTTGGACATTTGATGGCGTTGAGGAGTGGGGAGACAAAACATGGATGTCTAACCAAGTAACAACTGCTCCCAAGGATAATGGAATGAGTGCATTAAAAGCATGGACACCATACATTATCATTGCATTATTGCTTGTCATCAGCAGAATTTCTTTCTTTGGTGTAAAAGATATTCTAACGAATGAACCTTTTATTTTGCATATTAACAATATATTAGGTTACAAGGGTGTAGATTGGGCATTTAAGTATCTTTGGAACCCTGGAGTTATGCCATTTGCTATCATAGCGATTTTAACAATGTTTATCCATAGAATGAATAAACAGGAAATAACTACAGCATTCAAAGATTCGATAAATCAAGTTTCAGGCGCAGCGGTTGCGTTGTTTTTCGGTGTTGCCATGGTTAACATTTATCGTTATACATGCAGTCCAGCTATTGGAGCAGCCATAGCTGATGCAAGCTTTACAGGAGAATTTACTGCTACAAATAGCAGTATGTTATATGCTATGGCGAAGGCTTTTGCAAATGTCTTTAAGGGTGCATACTTTATCGTTGCTCCGCTAGTTGGTGTTCTTGGTGCCTTTATGTCAGGTTCATGCACAGTTTCTAATACTTTGTTCGCTGCACTTCAGTTTGAGACTGCTTCTCTTCTTGTTATGCCTCAGGTTCTTATTGTGGCACTTCAAAATATGGGAGGCGCAATTGGAAACATGATCTGCGTTAACAACGTAGTTGCAGTTTGTGCTACAACCGGGACTATGGGAAATGAGGGCAAGATTATCAGAACAAATATTTTCCCATGTCTTATCTACTGTGCCATAGTAGCTTTAGTTGTGGGTATTCTATTATTTGCTGGATTTAACCCTATGCCAGAAATACTTTAAAAATGATTTTATTATATATGTATATTAAATAATTTCAATTGTAATATTTTATAAAAGGATGGTGACTTCAACAGTTACCACCCTTTTATTTCTCCTATCTTAAATAAAATTGAATTTAATCTACAATACATATCCCCAATAATAGTCCATGTGGTATAATATGGGCAAAAAAATATAATTATAGGGGATTTAATTTAGTCTAATTTATGTTAATATATTATACATAATAATGAAAATATTTATTATTATGTATGACCTATTATTCTATTTAGTATACTTAAATTGGAGAGGAGCAAGTAAATGATTAGCAAAATGACTACCAATCAGAAATTATTAAATTGGGTAAAGGAAATGGCAGATATGTGTCAACCTAATGAAATTTATTGGTGTGATGGTTCAGAGGAGGAAAATCATCGTCTTTTAGAGGAAATGGTTGACAGCGGTGTAGCCATAAAATTAAACCCTAAGAAAAAACCAGGTTGCTATCTTTTTCGCAGTGACCCATCAGATGTAGCTCGTGTTGAAAACAGAACTTTCATAGCTTCCAAAAATCAAGAAGATGCAGGTCCCACAAATAATTGGGTTGATCCTGTAGAATTAAAGAATACTATGAAAGAGCTTTATAGAGGTTGTATGAAAGGTAGAACAATGTATATTATTCCATTTTCAATGGGGCCTATAGGTTCTCCAGCTTCTAAAATTGGAGTAGAATTAACCGATAGCCCATATGTTGTGGTTAATATGCGTATTATGACTCGTATGGGTAAAGAAGTACTTGATGCCCTTGGAGATGGAGAATTTGTACCTTGCCTACATTCAGTAGGTGCTCCATTAACTGAAGGAAAAAAAGATTCTACTTGGCCCTGTGCTCCTATTGAAAAAAAATATATAAGTCATTTTCCAGAAGAAAGAACAATATGGTCTTATGGCTCTGGTTATGGTGGAAATGCACTTTTAGGAAAAAAATGCTTTGCACTACGTATTGCATCTGTTCAGGCCAGGGATGAAGGCTGGCTAGCTGAGCATATGCTAATTCTTAAAATAACAAATCCAGAGGGGAATGTAAAATATATTACTGGTGCCTTTCCAAGTGCCTGTGGTAAAACTAATCTTTCTATGCTAATACCTACTATTCCTGGATGGAAAATCGAAACCATTGGTGATGATATTGCATGGATGAAATTTGGTGAGGATGGACGTCTATATGCCATTAACCCTGAAGCTGGTTTCTTTGGCGTTGCCCCAGGAACTTCTATAAAATCCAATCCCAATGCAATGAACAGCATAGAAAAAAATACTATTTATACAAATGTTGCATTGACTGATGATGGAGATACTTGGTGGGAAGGTATTGGCTATGATGCACCTAATCACCTAATTGATTGGCAAGGCAATGACTGGAATCCAAATAGTAATGGGCCAGCATCCCATCCAAATGCTAGATTTACAGCTCCTGCAAAGCAATGCCCAGTAATAGCACCTGAATGGGAAGACCCTAAAGGAGTACCTATATCTGCAATATTAATCGGTGGACGCAGACCAAATACTATTCCCCTAGTCTATGAAAGTTTTGATTGGGCACATGGAGTATTTATGGGTTCCATTATGGGCTCTGAAATTACAGCGGCTACCATATCTAATGATATCGGCAAAGTGCGCCGCGATCCATTTGCTATGTTGCCCTTCTGTGGCTATCATATGGGGGACTATTTACAACATTGGTTAGATATTGAAAAGAAGACAAGCCCTAATAATTTGCCTAGAGTCTTTTGTGTTAACTGGTTTCGTAAAGATGAAAATGGTCACTGGCTATGGCCTGGATTTGGAGAAAATAGTCGTGTATTAAAATGGATATTTGAAAGAGTTTCAGGTGAAGGTGAAGCAGTTAAAACCCCTATAGGCTATATGCCTACTCTAAATGCCATTGATACTAATGGGCTTAATATAGGTGAATCTAATATGAAAAAATTGCTTAGTGTTGAAAAAGATGAATGGCTAGAAGAAGTTGCCTCTATAAAGAAAGATTACAAAAAATACGGTGATAAATTACCTAAGGAATTAGAAAGACAAGTTACAGCTTTAGAAAAACGTTTTAGGGGATAAATTTATATATAATTTATAGTAAAATTATCTAAAGTTATTAGGCTACTGAAAATCAGTAGCCTTTCCTTAATTAAAAATCTTTAATATCCTATTCTTTACGAGAATCAATCCAGCCATAATTTGTTTTATAAAATCCTATTTATAATTATTCAACCTTGATACAGATTCCCTTAAAGCTAAAGCAGTTTTAGTTTCTATAAGCACTGTCAAATCATTATCCTTAGCAAATTTAATTCTATCATCTAAAGGAATCTTTCCATCAAAAAGAATTTGGTGATCACTTTTACCATTATAATCATGTAGATGCATATGTTTTACTTTTTGAGGATGTTTTTTAAATATCTTTTCCATTCTATACCCTGACATGGCATCATGGCCTACATCCCATGTAAAATATATATCAGGAATATTGGATAACCTTTCGAAGGTTTCTTCTACAAATTGGTGTACCATAATATTTTCTACACATACCTTAATACCAAAAGGCTTAGCTATATTTCTAATTTTAATCAATGAATCCATAAATTTTTCAATGAATAAGTCCTTATTCTTTTCGTAGACAAAAACTTTTTCATCTGGAAGTGTAAAATATACTCCAGAGTTTAAATGAATATTTATTTTCTTTACTCCAAATTCATTACCCCATTGGGCAATATTTTCAAATAATCTAATATTAGCTTGTCTTATTTCTTCATAAAAACAGCCAAAGTCAATATCTTCAGGAAAGTGCAGTGTAAATTCCACACCATACTTTTCTTTTATAGCTAACAGCTCTTTTGATGAAATATTTTCTGGCATACAATACGGCAAATTCATATTTAACTCAACAAAGCTTAGACCCAATTCTTTGCACAGTAATACATTATCCACAATATTATCTTTTTCTATCAATGTAGGCATTCCAAATTTTATATTCATTATATCATCTCCATTATAAAGTGCCAAAAGAATAGTTTCATAAAAACCAATGAAACCTTGTGATAGTATATATTATACTACCTATTCCACATATTCCATCATAATACTTTTTAAAAACAAAAATTTGTTCACACTTCTATCCGTCTACGAATCTTCTTAATTTATCTAATTCAAATGTCCATTCAGGTGTTCTTAATTTGTCACTATCTTTGAGGGAATACCATGGACTTATTTTTTCATCATTTGGATTAATTAATATTTGAGTTTGCTGAGCTGGCATATAGGATTGAGCTATGATAAAGATTTTTTCATTATCATCATTTACCGCCATATCAACAATGATAACAGCATGGCCAGGGCTTCCACCTACTATGAATACATCACCTATTTCCATATCTTTTACATCAACGATTTCCAATTCTTTTTCTAAAGACAAAGTACCTGAATAAGCAAATACCATATCCATAAATTTTCTAAAGTCTTCATAGGTATTTGATGGCTCACTTGCCTTATAATAACTTACATTGTTTCCATCCACTTTAATTCTGTATCCTTCCATCCACTTCTTGTATTCAGCTTTAAAACCTGATACAAAATTAAAGTTTATTTTATCATAATCCCCAATTGAATACAAATATTCCCCACGTAAAAGCATAATAGCATCTGCACATTGGTGAAGATCTCTGTCTCCGATTTCAACATCTATTACACTATCATATATTCCTCTTGAAGGTTTTTCTCGGCCATTATAATACAATGCTTTTTCTCCATAGGGCTTTAACTTTTGGTTTCTTAAAAATTCTCCAAAACTACCTTCTTCTACTTTTACTCTTCTAAATCCTTCTGGAGTTGAGTACCTTGTTTCAACTGTACTGCCTTGAGCATTTACATGGCTAATATCTTTGGCTACTTCAATTCCCTTTGATTTATCTGCAATGGGAGGGGATTCACCCTTGTTTTTAATTGACCTACAGCTAGTCAGTAATATTAAAGCAATGATAAATAAAAATATATTAGCTTTTCTTATCATAAATTCACCTCTTTTATTCGAGATACAACTCTTATCCATCCGTCCTTACCACTCAATCCTCTTTACGTCAAAAATATTGTCTCCAATAGTTGCCTTAACTGGTCCTGTTATTACCTGCTCATTTTCACCTATCTTTACCCTTAAAAAATTCCTATGGATAATTTCTTGATTTCTTTTCACAATATTCATAGGATCAAAACCTGTTACTTGGAAATTCTCTTCTAAGACATTTAGCCTAGTCCTTTCTTCAAATTCATCAAACACCATATCCCTTTGCCTTTCCCAATTTATAACACACTGCTCAACCGCAGCCAAATTTTCATTGTCATCCTCAATATTTACCTCTTCTATTTCTAATTCATTATAAATAAAGTCGCTTAGAAATAGTTCACTATTATTAAGTTTGCTTTTCCAATTTAATATATATTCATCAGCGATTAACCCTAATAGCAAGCCCTGATTATATGTACTATGTCTTATTCTCAAATTTTTTTCATTTATATCTGTAAATCCTTTTATATATTCCTTTAAAATTGTACTTTGCTTGTTTGTAGCTAACTGAGTAAATGCTTTGTATTCTACATATACCGCTGTTCCTTCAACGCTTTCTATAGCTTTTTCATATTCAATAATGCTTCCTATAAGCTTTTCTCTTTTATTTCTTATACTGAAATAGGAAGTTAATAATTCCATCTTTTTTTCTTTATCATTTTCAATACTTGCATCTAAAAGATATTGTCTTTCTGATGTACGTAAATTAATATTTTCAATAGTAATAGGATAATCTAAGCCTAATAGCTCATTAGGAAACCTTTTTTCACCATTTGCAAGTTGAAAGCAATGGAACATTTCGTGAACAATCAATGATGCTAGTTTTGCATTATCAATATCTTTGGGTATAGTATCTTCATTCCATATTGCTATATAATTATTGTTAATTGAAATTGCAGTATTTCCTATAAATCTTTTGTCTACCTTCCCCACAAAATATGAATCCTCTTTTATTAAGTCTAGGCCTAGCCCTTTATCATCATTAAGGTAGAAGTTATTACTATTATATATTGAATATTTATTTTTTGAAAACCCATCCCACAATTGACCATAGTCAATTGAATTTAATAGTTTCTCTAGCTCTTTCATTCTCCGCATCATTATAATTCCCCCAAAAAGTAAATATTAAATTCAATTAGCAGCACACTAATTTTATTATCTTATCGTTTCCAAATTACTAATAAAGGTATCAATAATGCAAAACTTATCATTATTTAAGCTTTATATTTACTATTCCACATTTCTATTCATAATCCTTCCTAAATACTAAAAGATATATGATCTTATTAGATTATATACCTATACTTTACAATTCTTCAATAACTATTTTATAGTGTAAATAGCTGAAAAATAATTTTCAAATAACATATTCATTATATAATTTTTTGACTTAAAGTGCTTAATGGTGTATATTCATTATCAGAAATATTTTTATTAAGACAGTAAAAAATATTATATTAAAATTTTACATTTAAACCAAATAAAAGAGGAGTGGTAAATTGAAAGCTATAATCTTCGATATGGATGGGGTTATCATTAATAGTGAGCCATTGCATTTTGAAATAGAAATGGGATTGCTTGAGGAA
Organism: Firmicutes bacterium UBA4916; assembly: GCA_002398845.1. Lineage (GTDB taxonomy): Bacteria > Bacillota > Clostridia > Tissierellales > Tepidimicrobiaceae > Mt11. The sequence continues at coordinate 24,263 of DHBY01000050.1, forward strand.
TTAGGAGGTAAAATTAGTAAAGAAGAGTATGAAACTTTCGTAGGTACTACAGATTACCATATGTGGAGTACTTTTAAAGATAGATTTAATTTAAAACCTTCAGTTGAAGAATTAATGAATATAAAAAAGGAAAGATTTATACAGAATATACAAAGAATTGAGCTTGTGGACAATTTTAAGGAATTCATGTTAATGATTCATGACGAGGAATATTCAATGGCATTAGCCTCATCAAATAATAAAATGGCTGTTGATTCAATAATTGAAAAGTTTGGATTGAGAAAATACTTAAAAGTTGCTATATCTGGAGATGATGTTACAAATGGAAAGCCAGATCCAGAAATCTTCTTAAAAGCTTCCGAAAAAATGAATATTGAGCCTCATGAATGCTTAGTCATAGAAGATGCAGCTAATGGAGTTATAGCTGCAAAAGCTGCTGGTATGAAATGTATTGGCCTTCAAAATAAAAATTCTGGCAATCAAGATTTATCAGAAGCTGATTTAGTAGTAAATAATTTTAATAAATTGGATATAAACCTCATTAAAGACCTATGTAAATAATAAGTTGCTTTAATGGTGCCAGGCACCATTAAAGCAACTTATTTATATGGCAATATCCGCCAGGGTTTTTCTTTAGATATTTCTGATGATATTCTTCTGCATCATAAAATGCCTTTAAGGCCTCTACTTCTGTAACTATTCGCTTTTCATATTTTTTCTTTTGTTCTTCAAAGGTTTTAATTATAATAGGTAAATCCTTTTTATCTATATAGTAAATCCCTGTTCTATATTGACTGCCTATATCTGGGCCCTGTCTATTTTGTAAAGTCGGATCAATTATCCTCCAAAATCTATTAAGTAAATCTTCTAATGAAATAATATTTTCATCGAATTTCACAAAGCAAGATTCAGCATGACCTGTAATATTGGTACATACTTCTTCATAAGTAGGGTTTTCTGTGGTGCCATTAGCATAACCTACTTTAGTATCTACTATTCCTTCAATTCTTGACATATATTCTTCTACTCCCCAGAAACATCCACCTGCTAATACAATTTCCTTCATAGTTCTCATCTCCCTAAAAAGTCAGTTTATTTAAGAGCTCCAAATTTAGAAAATGGATAGATCCGTAAAACGGCCTTACCGTAAACATCATCAACATCAACTAAGCCAATCCGTCCATCTCTGCTATCTAAACTATTTCCTCTATTGTCTCCCATAACAAATATCTTTCCCTTTGGTATTTCCTTTATAATTATATCTCCAAAGGTCTCATTTCCTTTAATATAGCTTTCTTTTAATTCTTGACCATTTAAAAACACCTTGCCATTTTCAATAACTAAGCTGTCACCTTCTACAGCAATTACCCTTTTAATTACCATTTTAGTCTTCCCTATTTTCCATTTGCTTATAGGATTTAATCCTATTAAATCCTCAGGGGTTATTTCCAATTCCGTTTTTGCTATAATAATGTCCCCGTGACTAATATTTTTATTATTAAGGGTGATTAAAAAATCATCTTGTACCAAAGTTGGATTCATTGAACTACCATGGACCTTTGTCCCTCCAATAAAAGAATTGATTATAAACCCTAGCAATAAGGCTATACCAATAGGTTTTATCCATTCTATAATTTCTTTTTTCATATTAACTTCACCTTCCAATTTTATTACTTTTTTATATTATACCAAACCTTATTGAAAAAAGAAAAATTTAATTCATATAGATAATATTTTTATAAACCAAGGAATCATAAATACGGATATAATACCAGCTACAGTTATAGCAAGAGAACCTAATGCTCCTTCTGTTTCCCCCATTTCCATAGCCTTTGCAATTCCCATGGCATGGGATGTAGTTCCTAAAGCAACTCCTTTAGAAACCTTGTCCTTTATCTTAAATACCTTGAATATATATTCTCCTATTAAATTTCCTGTTATTCCAGTAATAGCTGTAAAGGCTACAGCTAATGCTGGTATTCCTCCAATTTGATCTGCTATCTCTATAGAAATAGCTACTGTTGTAGATTTAGGAAATAAGGATACCATTATAATATCATCTATTTTAAATAATTTACTTAATAAGTATATAGAAAAAAGTCCTGCTAAACTTCCCAATGTTATTCCAATTAATATAGGTGCCCATCTTTCTTTCAATAATTTTATATTTTTATATAGAGGTACTGCTAATACTACTATTGCAGGGGCTATGAAAAAGCTAATAATGCTCCCACCTTTATTATATGTTTCAAAGTCAATATTAAAATGCAGTAAAAAACTTATTATAATAATATAGGATATAATTAAAGGATTAAAAATTGCAATTTTAGTTTTTTTGTTTATATATACCCCTATGAGAAATGCAGCTATTGATATTGTTACTCCAAACAAAGGATTATTTACATACATAGCCATATTGCTCAAGCTCCTTTCTTATATTTCTTTAAAGTATACTTATCCAATAATTGAATTGTTAGGCCTGTTACTGCCATTACTACAATAGTGGAAATAAGTATTATAATTAGTAAAGGTACCCATATATCTTTTATTTTATCAAACATAGTCATAATTTCTATGCCAACTGGTACAAAAAATAAGGTTAAATGGTCTAATAACACTTTTGTTATTTTTTCTACATTTTCTATTTTTATTATCCTAGTCATAAGTAATAATAATAAAATTATCATACCCAATACAGTACTTGGCATGGGTAAACTATATTTTTGCTGCAAAATTTGCCCTATAAATAAAATCATTAGTATTATGCTAAATTGTTTCAAAGTTTTCAATTTATCACCCTCCTCCATTTTTAAAAATATTTAGTCAATTTATATCCATTATATCAGTGGTTCTAGAAATATTGAATATAAATACCATAAAATAAAAAAGGAGCTACTAAAGAGCTCCTAATGGATGGTTTCTTAAAAATTAACTATTTTATTTTAATTAACACATAGTAATCTATATTTTCTATAATAGGCTCATTAGATATAGTATTGGTTCGTCCTCCAAAATTGGTAATGACAAACTTAACTTTTACTTTATCATTTTCATCTATGATAGTAGCCTTATCTAAATCCAATAGATTTTTGCCGTGTGTATTATCTTTTTCATGTTTTTTCATAATATCTACTACATATTCTTTTAAATTGGCTTTGTATAAATCGCTGTCCTTCTCCATGATTCTAAATTCAAAATTATTACCATCATAGGAAATATCTGCATCATCAAAATTAACGGTTTTTCCCATTATACTGTAACTCTCTAAAAAATAATCATATCCTGTTATTTCAAAAGCCTTGCCAGTATAATCAAGATTATAGAAGAAATGATTATCTTGGTACGGATTTTTCTCCACATATGGAAATCCAAATACAGTCTCCATATCCCCTATTCTAAAATCCTTTGGTAGATATTTAACATCTTCTAAAGAATGATTGTTCTCAAAATATTTAAGGATCATTCCTGTTTCCATTTTATCATCTATTGGTATATCCCCTGAAACTTTAATTATTTTATTGTCTTTTAACATACTGTTTTTCACCAAAATAGACTCTAGTCTCTTGTTTTGGCTTGATTTTGATATGGCAAAACTACTTAATGGTCCAAATACCGAATTTATAGCAATTATAGATAGAAAAATGGGTATTATAATATTGTTTAGTTTCTTTGAAAAAGCAAAATATAACATAATTCCAAATACCCACAAACCAAGGGCAACAACAAAATATCTATTTTCAGTTATACCATATTCCCTAATCCTAATGCCCATAGAAATAAACATCATTATCAAAATAGGAATGATTAGCTTTGGAAACCAAGTTTTAAACCTATTGGCCCATCTATTTTCATCCAGTATTGGATTTATAAAAAATATAACTGCAACAGATATAACTGAATACCATAGCACTAAATGTGAAACCAATCCTTGTGGCCAATTTCTTGTTATAATTATCTTTATAAAATACACATATAAAATAGTTGAATACACTGTAATCAATGGCATGACAATGTATAATAATAGTGTCTTTAAAGATTTTGGATAAACATATCCATGAAAATCCTCTTCTACCTCTGGAATTCGAGCTAAAAATAAAGAAGGAGCAAATATTCCTGCTACTATAAGAAAAATATAATAATAATACTTTCCTAGTATATTAGCATTAAATAATTGATCAATGGTAAAAAGTATGGCTGAGATTCCAAGGTATAAAACAAATGAATATATTACTGTAAGAAAAAAGCTAGAAAACACCTTTATAATATAGAATTCAAAATCCTCTTTTCTACCTAGCCATGGAATATAGCTAAATGCCAAGTATAGAAATATAGAAACTCCAATATATCTTACCATGCTTACCATTTGAAAATCCTTTAGTAAGAAAAAATAATATAATAATAAAATAACTCCTCCAAAAATATATAATAATATTTCATGGATTTTATTTAATTTATGGCTTTTTTCATAAATTAGTTTAATACATAAAGACAAAGGTATTCCAAGGGCAACAATCATATTGACTCTTTCAAAAATTGTTCTTGAACCAGCAGTTAAATATGGTCTTTTTTCATATAAAGTAATTAACATGATGACTAAAGCCGTAGATATGCCAATGGTCATGGGAAATCTCTTATAGCTATTTTTAATACTTTTAAATACATTTTTAATTCTATTAACAAAACTCATTTTTTCATCCCCTTTCATAATAATCAAATTATGATTTATATATTATACCACTACTTAAATAAGAAAAATCTATTTCAAAATTATAATATTTTAATTCTTATTATTAATATTATACTAAAATTTCAATGCTATTAATACATTAATTTTTTTATTGATTGAAACTTACAATCTAAGTTTCTGTACCCTTCCAATTTTATACACTAAAAATTTTCTATTGACATCCTTGCTTTAAAGGAGTATATTTGATTCTATAATTATGAACCTGACATTATAGTAGCTATAGTTGAAGATTCAACTATATATGTGAGTATTCTAAGAAAAAACTTTTTTATTTAAAACTATTGACAATTTATTATCTTAGGAGTAATATATAAATTAAATATTTCTTAGTTTAATACTTTAAAGCCATGAGGGAGACAAAAATACAAAACTTCTAACTTCAGAGAGCTGATAGTTGGTGAGAATCAGCGTTAGAAATGTATAATGATCACTCCTTAGCTTCCAATTTGAAAGATTCTTTTAGTAAATGAGGACGGTTTCCACCGATATATGGATATAGTTCAAGTGAGCTTGTATTTATGTTTACTTTGACTTGAAAATAAGGCGATTATTTTAGTCGTAAAATAGGGTGGTACCACGAAAAGCTTTCGTCCCTATGAATATCTATAGATGTTCATAGAGACGAAAGCTTTTTTATTTATCTTTGACTGCTTTAAAGGAGGTGAAAATACAATACAGCAGCCTAATATATCAAAATATTCTGTAATAATTATGAAAGGAGACTTATCTTATGGAAAGAGACAAATTTAGTTCAAAATTTGGAGTAATAGCTGCCGCTGCTGGTTCTGCTATTGGTTTAGGCAACATATGGAAATTCCCTTATATCACTGGTAAAAATGGAGGTGCTGCCTTTATATTTGTTTATTTAATTTGTATTATTTTAGTTGGTACGGTTGTTATGGTTTCAGAGTTATCGTTAGGGAGACGTGCTCAAGCAAATTCCTCAGGTGCATTTAAAAAGCTAAAGCCATCAAGTAAATGGTATTATACTGGGTATTTAGCTGTAGCTACCTCATTTATAATATTAGCTACTTATTCAATAATTGCAGGTTGGGTACTTTCTTACTTTTGCAGTTCAATAACTGGAAAGTTAACGACCATAGCACCAGATAATTTAGCCTCATATTTTGAAACTCTTACAGGCAACACCCCTATGGTACTCTTTTTTAGCTTGTTGGTTATTATTATAACTGCTTTTATAGTAATTTCAGGTGTCCAAAATGGAATAGAAAAATACAGTAAAATATTGATGCCAATATTATTTGTAACCTTAATAATTTTAATTATTAGATCTGTAACCCTTGATGGTGCAGAAAAAGGATTAGAGTTTCTTTTTAAACCAGATTT
>DHBY01000024.1:0-2120 GCA_002398845.1 Firmicutes bacterium UBA4916
TCCACATCTCTTACGAATTCTGCTCCTATAGTATCAAAGGCACAAGTTTCAGAAGATAGTATATAATCATTACCAAGTTTTCCAATACATAATGGCTTTATTCCATAAGGGTCCCTTACGCCTATAAGTCTATCGTTGGTCATAGTTACCAATGCATAGGAACCTTTTATATCCTTTACTGCTTTTATTATGGCCTGTTCAATATCATCCTTATGGTATCTGGCAATTAAATTTGCAATTACTTCTGTATCAATGGAAGATTGAAATATAACTCCTGCATCCTCCATCCTTTCCCTTAATTCTAAAACATTGACTAAGCTGCCATCATAGGCAAGAGCCAAAGCCCCTTGCTTATATCCAACTACTAAAGGCTCTGCATTTACCGAAGTAGTATCATTTGCCGTACCATATCGAACATGGCCTATACCTATATTTCCCTTTAGTCTATTTAATCTTTCTTTATCAAAGACTTCATGGACCAATCCTAAATCCTTATAATAATCTATATATCCATTGTTATTTACTGCAATTCCAGCACTTTCCTGTCCCCTATGCTGTAGGGCATATAATCCATAGTACATTATCTTTGATATATCTCTTTTATCCTTGCTATATATTCCAATAACTCCACACAATATTTGTCACCCTTTCGGTTTTCAATAGATATATTTAAATATTCTTTTCTTTAACTTGTCTATCCATTTCTTCTACTTCTTTTGCCATTTCTACTTTATATTCCTTAAACTTTTCTCTTAACTCAGGATATTTTACCGATAAAATTTGTACTGCCAATAATCCTGCATTTTCCCCGCCATTTATAGCTACTGTAGCCACTGGTACTCCCTTTGGCATTTGTACTATGGATAGCAAGGAATCCATGCCGTCCATAGTTGATGATTTAATAGGCAATCCAATAACTGGAATGGGGGTTATAGCAGCTATGAAACCAGCTAAATGGGCTGCTTTGCCAGCAACAGCAATTATAACTTCCATACCTCTATCCTCTGCAGTTTCTGCAAATTCTATAGCTTTAAGTGGAGTTCTATGAGCAGATATAACCCTCATTTCTACTTCTGCGCCAAATTTTTCAAGTATTTTTACAGATTTCTCAGCAATCTCTCTGTCAGATATACTTCCCATTACAACACTAACCTTCATCATAAATTCCTCCTTTATTCACAAACTTGACAAGACCCCCGTCCCTCTGTCAACTTTTATTTAAAGTAATCTATTCCTGCTTTAAAAATCTTTTCTTCTTGGGTGCTTTCAACATTTTTGTATAGTCCAGCACTTACTCTATCTGAGCTAGCTACTCTTCCTAGGACTCTGCCATCGGGGCTGGTCATGCTTTCTATTCCTTCTATGGAACTAGTTGGGTCGTAGGCTACATATTGGGTTCCGACCTGTCCATTTTCTATTAGCTTTTCTATTACTTCCTTGTTGCCCACTACTCTGCCTTCCTTAGTTGATAGTGGCAATATAGTTTCATCTCCCACTTTCACGTTGCTAAACCAAGGAGAAAGATTGGATACAACTTTTGTCTTTACCCTAGTTGATACATAATAGCCAAGTTTATTGGAAGTAATATTTGGAGAGTTTCTATCTAAATCTTTGATTTCTCCATAAGGTATAAGACCTGATTTCATAAGTCCTTGGAACCCATTCCCTATTCCTAAAATCAAGCCATCTCTGTTATTTAACAAATCCATCACTGCTTCTTTTACATGTTCATTTTTCAATACATTTGCTATTAGTTTTCCACCGCCATCTGGTTCATCACCTAGAACTGCCCCATTAGGTATAGCTAATATTTGACATTCTTTAATCCTTCTAGCCATTTCCTTATAGGATGAATCTATATCTTCTTCTGTCAAGGTTCTAAATACAAAAGTATCTATTGTACCACCGACCTTTTCAAAGCTTTCTGCCATATCGTATTCACCATGAGTTCCAGTAAATATTGGGATAAATACTTTTGGCTTAGATACTTTTACTTTAGAGGATTTTTTTGATCCATTAGTATATTTAATTTCCCTTGGGCTATACTTTACATCTTCTTTTATTGGGAATACGTCAATCAATGGTTTTGTCCATTCTTCTATTAGTTGGTCTAAATCTAT
>DHBY01000024.1:2384-6133 GCA_002398845.1 Firmicutes bacterium UBA4916
TATAGAGCCTATCATTGGTAAGAATAATTGTTTTTCATCTATATTAGAATTAAACTTAAATCCTATTTTGTTTCCAAAGCTCATTTCTGATATACTTCTTCCAATACCGCCAAATTTAATAGAAGAAGCGGATATTATTTTGCCCTCGTCAATTAATTCTTTTATTCTTGTATAATTTTTCTTTAATTGTTCAAAGTCCACCATACCTTTTTCATCTATTTTTAATGGAATCAATACAATATTGCTGCCTACTTTTTTAAACTCTGGTGAAATAATATTTTCTACCTTGTCGGCTGTTACTGCAAAACTTATTAGTGTTGGTGGCACATCTATATCTTCAAAGGAACCGGACATGCTGTCCTTGCCGCCAATACTTGGTATATCCAAGTTTTTCTCTACTAGATAGGCTCCTAACAATGCACTAAATGGTTTACCCCATCTTTTCTTATCTTGGCCTATTCTTTCAAAGTATTCTTGGAAACTTAGTCTAACCTTTCTAAAGTCGCCGCCCATAGCTGTTATCTTTGCTAAAGATTCTATAACTGCATACATTCCACCATGGAAAGGACTCCATTTTGATAGATTTGGATCGAATCCATAAGCCATCAATGAACAAGTATTGGTTTCTCCTCCTAGTACTGGAATTCTTCCAGCCATTCCTTCTGCTGGAGTTAAACTATATTTCCCACCTAATGGCATTAGGACTGTGCCTTTTCCTACAGTATGGTCAAATTTTTCTATTAACCCTTTTTGACTTCCTGTGTTTAAGTGGCTCATATTGTCTATCCAAGCTTTTCTTATATTTTGACTATTTGAATGAACTGGTGCTTTATCCAAATAATTTTCTTCGTCTACCTTTTCTACATATACATTCATCTTTTTCCTTATTCCATTAGTGTCTAAGAAATCTCTTGAGATATCTACTATGGTGTCTTTTCTCCATTCCATAGTCAATCTATTATTATCTGTAACTTTTGCTACTACTGTAGTTTCCAAATCTTCTGCTTTAGCAAATTCCATAAATCTATCTAAGTTTTCAGCATCTATAACTACTGCCATTCTCTCTTGGGATTCTGACAAAGCTATTTCTGTTCCGTCCATACCAGGATACTTTACTGGGACCTTGTCTAATTCTATAAATAACCCATCCGCCAACTCTCCTATAGCAACTGAAACTCCACCGGCGCCAAAGTCGTTACATTTCTTAATCATTTTGCTTACCTTTTCATTTCTAAATAGTCTAACTATTTTTCTTTCTAATGGAGGATTTCCTTTTTGTACTTCTGCTCCTCCAATTTCTAGAGATTCTTCTGTATGTTTCTTAGAAGAACCAACTGCTCCTCCCAATCCGTCTCTACCAGTCCTACCACCTACTAAAAGTACTAAATCTCCTGGCTCTGAGGATTCTCTCAATACATTTTTCTTTGGTGCTGCAGCTACTAAAGCTCCAACTTCCATTCTCTTTGCTACATAACCTTCGTGATATATTTCCTTAATATATCCTGCAGCTGCGCCTATTTGATTTCCATAAGAACTGTAACCTGCCATAGCATTTTGTGTAATCTTTCTTTGAGGAAGTTTACCAGTTAAGGTGTCCTTAAAGCTCTGTCTTGGATCGCTAGCTCCTGTAATCCTCATAGCTTGATATACATAAGCTCTACCTGAAAGTGGATCCCTAATTCCTCCTCCCAAGCAAGTGGATGCTCCACCGAAAGGCTCTATTTCAGTAGGATGGTTATGGGTTTCATTTTTAAACATCAATAGCCACTTTTCGGTTTCTCCATCTACATCTACATCTATTTCTATACTAGCTGCATTTACCTCTTCGGATTCCTCTAAATCATCTAATAAGCCCTTCTTTTTAATTTCCTTCATATTAATAGTAGCTAAGTCCATTAAACAAACTGGTTTTTCTTTTGTTTCGTAAACATAATCTCTTGATTTTAAATATTCCTTAAATGCTTCTTCTATTAAGGGCTTATAAATACTTTCTTCAAATTCTACATCCATTATTTCAGTCATAAAAGTTGTATGCCTACAATGATCAGACCAATAGGTATCGATTACTTTTAATTCTGTAATAGTTGGATCCCTACGCTCATCACATTTAAAGTACTTTTGACAGAATAATAAATCTTCCATATCCATTCCTATACCGTGTTTAGCCTTCATTTTAGCTATTTCTTCTTTAGGCATTTCTATGAATCCTTCTACTATTTCTACTGGAGAATTGATATCTTCTTCCTCTTTATAAGTAAAGGAATCTAATCCAATTTCTTTCATTTCAACAGGATTTATATAATAATCCTTAATTAAATTTAACTCTTCTTCATTTATTCCTTCAAATGTTAATATCTTTGAGTTCTTCACCAATATATCTTTTTTATCTAATATTATATTTATGGATTGAATAGCTGAATCTTCCCTTTGGTTAAATTGACCTTTAACAAATTCTACTCTAAAATATTTTTCCGTTTCCTTTAATTGGAGGTTCTCTTCATATACATAGTCCAAATTTATCTCTGAAAGAATGTTTTTTACTATTTTTTTATAATCTTCATCTGATACATTAATCAAATCATAAACGTTTATGACCCTTACCTTTTTTAAAGAATGGATTCCTAAATATCCTTTGAAATCCTTATACAAATTATCTGCTTCTGCATTGAACTCTTCCCTTTTTTCTACGAATACTCTTTTAAAATCCAAGATAAACCCTCCTTAAATTTAAATAAAATAAAACCCAGTCAGGTAGGTTAAGCGAAACCTACCCGACTGGGTTTTTGTCCCTTCGGTGTAATATTGTACACAATACAACATCTGTACCGCTTGGTCCAGACAAGGAGAATCCTTCGGAACCCTAGGTACACTTTCGCTCATAGCCAAATGATTTACGGTCATTTAGTAGAAACTTCTCAACCTTATTATGAGAATTATATGAGCTTTATATTCAATTTTCTACCCCAATAGTATCAGTATGATTTATAATTGTCAAGAATTATTTTTGAGCACTAAATTTCTTTAGGGATAAAATTAAAGCCTTTGGAAAAAATAAATTTGCAAAGTAAATTTTAATTTAGGGGTGAGAAAATGAATAAAAAGAAAAAGAAATTAGGATTTCCAACGGCTTTTACAGTTTTATTTATAGTTTTAATACTGGCAGCGGCTCTTACCCATATAGTACCAGCAGGACTCTATTCTAAATTAGTATATGATGGTGAATTGGATGCTTTTGTAATAGAAGACCATAAAGGGGACACCACCCAGATGCCAGCTACTCAGGATACATTAAATAGTTTAAATATTAAAATGGATATAGTGAAATTTAAAGATGGTAGTATTAGAAAACCCATTGCAATTCCAGATACTTATCAACGAATAGCCTCTTCTCCTCAAGGATTGAAATCAATAATAATGTCTCCAGTACAAGGTGTAATGGACACTGTAGATATTATAGTTTTTGTCCTAATACTTGGTGGGATTATTGGCTTAATAAATAAAACTGGTACCTTTGATGCAGGCATTGCAGCATTATCTAAAAAAGCTCGGGGAAAGGAATTTATACTAGTAACATTTATATTCCTATTAATAACCTTAGGTGGTACTACTTTTGGATTAGCAGAAGAAACTATCGCTCTATATCCTATACTAATGCCCATATTTATAGCCAGTGGTTATGATGCCATAGTTTGTATTGCTGCAATTTATATGGGTTCATCAATTGGAACTATGTTTTCCACTACAAATCC
>DHBY01000104.1:0-8655 GCA_002398845.1 Firmicutes bacterium UBA4916
CTCTGCAATTTTTGAAATGGATACTTTATCACCAATATTGGTAGTGCCTTCTATTATTGTAGCAAGATGATTAAATTGTGGTTCATTCCATAATTTACATCATCTAAAAAATTGATTATTTCTTCATTGTAATTTAAAATGATAGTAGGCATAATCTTATTCCTCCCTTGATAAATGTTTTTTGGGATAATTAACAATTATCATAGGAATGGAGATTATGCCATATTTAATTTTTGGTAACATTACCAATTACACTTTTATTTTTGCACAATAGGAGTTAGTAACTTAGTGCCGGGTTTAGATATTCCAATCTGTCTGTTTTTATTAAATACGTGACATATCTTTCAGATATTTCTCTAGATAAAAAAGATACCATTTCTGATGTTATGTATGGATTATCTTCTTGTGGATATTTATTATCCATTTCCTCAAAAGCATCTTTAATAATCTTGTTAATCAATTTACTTTGATGCCGTGAATATATTATCCTCATTATATTGTTCATTTCTGTAATCAATCTCTCTATGTTACTCTTATATAGTTCATTATCTTTTTTCAAATATTTAATCATTTCTGTTTGTGATAATTTCAATTTATACTTTCTATTTCTTTCTTTCCTATTTTCTACGTCAAAAAAATAGGAAAACTTTAAATCTGGAGCTTCATAAGAATCATTTAATAGAATTACGACTTTATATGCATTAAACAATTCTACATAACTATATAACATATTTTCTTCAGAATCTCCAATTATTAAAATACTATGTAATATTTCATCTTCCTGCTTTTCCACTACATCATAATTTAAGTATATAAATGATATCCTAGATAATATATCAAAACTTTCACTTAGATATTTGTCAATGAAGTCGTCTACCCATTTTATGTTTCCACCAGAATATATATAAAAATTCAATCCGATTTTAGCTATAGCTCTTAACGCCTTTTCCCCACCAAACATACTTTTAAAGCTTAAATGTTCTTTAAAGTATTCTTCTTTTATTTCAATACTTTCCAATATTTCCTCAATTTGTTGGTTACTAATATTATATTTTCGTTGTAATCCATTTAATACACTCTTAGCTTGTTTTTCATCTCGAGCGATAATGTTTATTTTTTTTTGCCCTTCTTCATCCACCTTGTTAACAACCTCAATTTCAGGTTTTATCATTTCTGGCTTGCCACCTGGTAGCAATCTATATTTCTTACCTTTTTCTTTATCTTCAACTTCGATTGGCTGAGGTTGTCCTCTATCACGCTTTATATCTAACATGCTAGCTATAAAATTTAATTGTTCTGCTAATATTGCATCTTCTTCCAATCCCATTTTGGAATTACAACTTTTACAAATCAGATTTCTTGACTTTAAATTACCTCCTAATGCATTGGGAATAATATGCTCTATAGATGAGTTCGATTTGTTCAATATTTCTTTACATATATAACATTTTGCCATCTTTCACCACCCCTCTACCACCATTATACAACAAAACCCCCAAGGATTAAATCCCTAGGGGTATATGCTATCGTTAATAATTCTTAAGGTTCTACTTTGTTTCTACAGCATCAAATGTGAATGATGTTCCACCAAATTCTGATGTTAGTGTTACTATTGCTTTTCCATCAGCAGCTGAGAAAATTATAGAATCGATCATATCTGCTGTGAAAGCATCTACATCTGCTGATGTTAATTGAGCTATGTCATTAACTTCCCATATACCTGAACTCTCTTTAACTCCTAATTTTTCAACACCTGCAACTAATGTTAAGTTAGCGATTTGTGGAGTTGTATTGTTAACTGTTACATCAATAGTAGCTACTGGAGTTTCTAAATCTCCTTCAACTGCGTATAGAGTAATAGTAACTATTCCAGCTGATTTTCCTGTAACAGTAAACTTGCCATTAGAAATTGTGCCTACTTCTGCTACATCTTCATCCGAAGAAACAACTTTTAATCCTTGGACTGGAGTAGTTTGTTTAACACCTTTAATATAAGCTTCTATATCTATATCTAATGTATTCTCTTTTGGATCCAATAATGGATTAACATCTAATTCTGTTATTTCTGGATCAGCAAGTACTAATTTATATTCATCTATTTCTGCATCAGTAACTGATACTGTTTCAATTGTAAATGAACCTAGTTTTGTTTCTCCTAATGATACTGCAACAGTATAAATATCTTCAGTAGATAAATCATATTTACTATCAGCTGCATTTTGTTCTACACCTTTTGAATTTGTTACTTTAATAGTTAATGTACCTGAGGGTGTAAATTCTTCACCATATTGGTCTAATACTTTAATAGCTGGTAGTGTTGTAGTTGATGAAGCTTCAATTTTAATGTTCTCATTAGCAATTGATGTTGCTTTTCTAGCTTCTTTAATTTCTACAGTTAAAGGATATGTTTTTTCAATTTCTTCAAACTTAACTGTAAATGTTACAGTTCCAGCTTTGACTGCTTGAATACCGTTTGTGGTATCATAGTATGCTACTGTGATATCATCTGAAGTAGCTTTTCCAACAACTGGTAGGCTCTCAGTAATTTCTTTTCCTAATCCGTTAAGAGCCTTAGTTGCTTCAATTTTAACATTTGCATCTCCTAAAGCAACATAACTTAATTCATTATCTAATCCAAACTCAGTAATTTCTACTGCAGTAGTAGCATTTGCAACTGTAACATCAACAAAATCTCCTGATACTACTGTTTCAGGAAGTTTATTTCCTTCTGCATCTGTTACTTGAACAGTATATTTAAAAGTTTTTAAGCCGTCAGTAGCCTTAGTTTTAATTTCACCTTTAGCGTAGTTTGCACTATCTACTCCTAATTCAGTTACTTTACTAGCATCAGCAACATTATACTTAAATTCTACCGTATAACCTTCATACTTTGCTTCAAATTCTGTTGCTGTTAATTCTTCAGTACCATTTACTAAGAATTTTAATTTTGTAGCAGTATTAGCTGGTATAACTTGACCGTTAATAGCACAAAATTACCTATTTCTATGTATAACAAAAAGCCCTGAACCCCACTTAAATCAAAGGTTCAGAGCCTTCTTATATTCCTAAATTAGTCTTCATTCATATAATGAGTATCATTATGCATACTGATAGGTTTTATAAGCTTATTATTCATAATGGTTTTCTAATGATTTTTGTTACTCAAATGTTTTATTCGCATTTTATATATCTTATATTTAAATCATTACTGATCTTGTGGCTCTATTATTTCATCCTCTTCAAGAATTTTAATCATTTGAATATGCTCATCCTCATCATAATCTTTTTCTAATTTCTGAAAACCAAACTTTTTATAAAGGTTAATTATGTACGGTATATCTTTACATTCTAGCATGATGATTCTACCAGCTAGAACTGCTTGTCCCTTAAATACAGTTGAAAGACAATATTGCATAATCTCATTTCCTGAAATTAATTCTTTAAATAAATCATTCTTACCTACTTGTCCAATTAGAATTGTTGGAAATTCAGTAATCTTTTCCCCTCTTATTTTCGAACTAAAACCATCAAGAAATTTCGTCTTACGATTCGATAGTAAATCTTCAGGTATTTTTAAGACCTGCATTGCTAAGGTAAAGTAAGCTAGAACTTTGAACTCCTCTTCATCTTCATCAAATATAAGATAGGTTCTACTTTTACCAAGTTTCTCAAATAATATTGCTCTTTCTCTTATAAAGTTTTCAATATCTTTATCCTTCTCACAATTAAAAATAGAAATGAGTTCCTGAGCTTTTTCCTCATCACTCATTTCTATCAGTCTTTTTAACGAGATAACATTTGTTTTAATTTAAGCTCACCTCGCCTTTCTTTTTCAGGCGATAAAAACTTTTTATCAATTTTAATACTCTTCGTAGGAGTGGAAACTATTCTCTCGAATGACTCCACAGCTTTTTTAGTTTTTAAGGTGAAATCTTTATTAAAAGATGATGTTGCCATTCTCGTCCCTCCTTTTCAAATAATATATTCTTGTAATACAATTATACAGTAGAAGGAGTACTAAATCAAAACTTTTATTTATTATTTTATTAGTTTCTTACTATTAATATACCCAATTGTTTTATTAATGTTAACTATTTTAAAAATTTAGCTTTTAAGTAAAAAACCCCAGACCCGTAGGTTGCTGGAGTGTGATCACCTCCCATTATAGCATAAACTATTCTTTTTCTCGCTAAATTTATTGATTCTTCAATAATGATTCAACTTCCCTCTTAAACCCATACTTCTGCAAATATTCAATCAGTGCTCCCTCCATGACTTCTCTTTGGGTTACATTCTTTTCTTTGCTAAATTCTGCAGTAAGCTTTGCCACCATATCACTCATATAAATGGCTTTGGTTCTAACAAGTCCTGGCACTACATATCTTGGTATGGTTCCATCTTCTTTAGTTCCTGATAACAACTGATAAATATCATCTCTTTTCTCATATAGAAATCGGATAAATGGAATGTATTCATCTATATCTGTCGGTGGACTTTGGGTTGTTACTACTTCCTCTATTACTTCATCTGCTGTTTTTTCCTCTACCTTTCCTATAGTCTTTACATAATTATTTTTATAAGCATTCCACTCATAACCCTTATTAGCCATATATTCTGCCATTTCCTTATGGTCTTTGAATCCTTCTTGTTTGGCTATTAGCATTGGGTCTGCGTTAGCTTCCTCAAAGGCAGTGATGATACTCACTACCTTTATAGGTGCATAACTTTTAGGGTCTCGGTTTAATTTGTCTACTCTATTTTCCTTTGGTACATACTGCCCACTGTCACTATCAAATCTGAAATTCTTTCTTCTCATATACATATCCAAACTCTTGTAGTTTTTATACCCTAATTCCTCTGCAGCTTCATCTCTTGTTTGAAATTTCAATAGCTCTATTATCTTTCTTACCTTTGAAGTATAAATTGGTTTATTATCACTCATCCTTTTCCCTCCTATAAAAGATTTACTGTATCGCTTAATTTATTCATGTCTTGATGTAGATATCTTGTGGTTACTGCTAGGTTTGCATGGCCCAGTAGTTTTTGAATGCTTACCACTGAAGCTCCTTTTTCTAAAAGGTTTGTTCCAAAAGAATGCCTTAACACATGGGCTGATACTTCTTTTTCAAGTCCAATCTCATCTGCAGCTTCTTTAATAAGCCTGTTGATATAGCTACTAGATACTTTTCCAGTACTTTCTAAAGCAAAGAACCTATTAGAATCTGCTTCTCTAATGTTTTTTAAATAATTTTGTAGTATGTTGCAAAGTTTATTGTTGATTGGAATGTCCCTATCCTTTCCACCTTTTCCTTCAATAATATGCATTACTTTGTTTTCTAAATCCACGTCTTCTAGTTTTAAATGAATTATCTCTGATACTCTCCCACCAGTGTAGAACATAGTCTGCACCACTGTTTTAATAACTGGCTGCCTAATTGCTTCTATAAGTGCTTCAAATTCCTCTTCTGTTAAAAAGTCTCTTTCCTTTTGTTTTACTTTTACTGGTTCGATTAGATTAGCAATATTTTTCTTAACAATATCTTTTTTCACGCAGTATTTATAAAAGCTTCTTAAGATGTAAACTGACCTACTTCTACTAGCTGTTGCTATGCCTCTCTCCTTTTGGTCCAGAAGATAATCCTCAATATCCTCCAATTCAATATCTTTTATATACATTGGGCAATTATGTTTTACACTTAAGAAATTATCAAAATAAATCAGTTCTTTTTCATATCCTATAATGGTTTGCTCTGACCTGTCTATTAGCTTCATATATTTTGAAAACTCCTGTATCTCTTGACTTAACAACATTCTATCTCCTCCTTATGTTTTGGTACTAGCATATTACAATTACGTTTCACTATTATCAAGTTAACTTTCACTTATAATTAAGGCTTGATTTATATTAGAAATTTAAGGCTTTTAGGGTTAAAAAAATAAGCCCTGAACGATTTGTCCAAGGCAAAATATTATTTATTGAATATCATAATGGTGGCATCAAAACCTGTCGATTTTAATTTTTTAACTTGTCTTTCTGCATTTTCTCTTTCTTTAAAAGAACCTGCCATCACTCGATATAGAGTTTGACTCTTTGGTGGAGAGCCAGTAGATGTTATATATTTAATTCCTAACTGAGATAAAATTGCTTTTGATATGGCTTTTACGATTTTCTCAAACTTATTATCGAATATTTGGTTGTCCCTACTATTATCAATAAACCCTATTTCTATAAGTACTGCCGGTGCTTTAGTTTCTCTTAATACATGAAAGTTAGCAGCCTTTACTCCTCTATCTGTAAAGCCAACATCCACTAAAGAATTTTGGATCTTATCAGCTAACTCTTTAGCCTTTGCCCCTTGATTTAGATAGGTATAAGTTTCTACCCCTTTAGCTTTCTCTGGTTTAAAGGCGTTTCGATGGAAGGATATAAAATAATCATATCTACCCTTCTTTTCAAAGTTACTTCTTTCCTTTAAGCTTACAGTTATATCTTTCGTTCTAGTTTCATCTACAATAACTCCATGCCTTCTTAAGATTTTAGCCACTGCTCTACCAAGATTTAATGTATCATCTTTTTCGCATCGTTCTTTATATATGGCTCCTGGATCTTCTCCACCATGCCCATAGTCCAAGCAAAGTCTCGCCATTTAATCCTCCTCCTTCTTTAATTCTATAAATACTTTCTTTAAGCTTTCTGGCACAGGAAGTCCAATCTTTGCAGCATTTTCTACTATGCTTAATCCTTCATTGGATAAATAGAAGAAGATTACTGCAGTTCTAACTGCACTCCCATTTTGGAGAATATAAAAGTCTATGATGTGACCTATCCCTACAAATATAAAGATGAGTACTTTTTTAAAAATACCTTTAAATCCAATGCTACTAGATAACTTCTTATCTAAAATAGCCACCATCAAACCTGTTATATAGTCAAGTACTACAAAAGCTACTAGTGCATAAAGCAAGCCATCAAATCCACCTAAAAACCAACCAATATATGCACCAATGGCTGCAAATATAATTTGGATGGTATGGATTATATCTTTCATGCATTTTCCTCCTTTCAGCATAAAAAATAGACATCCATTGGATGCCTTATCTTTCATGCTATTAATTTTTATTATCTTTGTGTATATACATTCTAGTCATCTTTCCTTATAACTAAGACATTCTTCATTATGTCTAATTCTAATAATTTAGAAATCACCAAATCAAGATTATTAATTAATTTTTCAACAATTGTATTCAGTTTAGAAAACTCAATTTCTGGTTTCCCTTTAAAGCTATATGCATAGTCACCTTTTAATTTATATAATTCTTTCTCTTTTTTTGTTAATCTCCTTTTATGAGTAGAAACTGTTATTTCATCAATCCCTATTAAATATCTATGAGTTTCTTTATTCCTATAATCTCGCAAAATTTTCCTCTCTTCACTAGTAATACTAGATTGTATATCATTAAATATTTCTTTTATTTCTTTGATATCTTTTTCAGTTAACCATCCAACACTTTCCATATCTTTAAGGCTTACTAGTTTATCCATCATCTTTTTAAAATCTACAATTCTAATATTAGGTATTAATTTTTGCTTTGATATTTCATTTATCATAACAGCTATATAATCTAAAATTGAGAAATATCTAGGAATTATACTTCTAAAATAGTAATTCTTAATCTCATATTTCCAATAATTACTCCAAGCAATCTCTTCTTTATCTCTAAGCTCTTTTTCTATTGAGTATGCTGAAGTTGAATAGCAATAAGTTCTTACCAATTCACGAAATGCATTATAAATAGAATACATATATTGCTGGCATATTGCATCTTTGGGATTAAATGTAGCATCAATTGATACTTCATATTTAGCACTTTCAAGGCTAGAATCAAGCAACATAATATTATATTCTCTGATCCATTTTTTAAAATAAGGTTCCATTTTTTCTAAATGCTCATCTAACAAACTATAATCCATAAATTTCACCTCTTACTGTATTTTATCATACACCTGTTATAATGAATAAATTTATTTCTAAGTCATTAGATTACCTTGTAACCACATTATTAAAACCTTTTAATTCTCGCTGAATTTTATCCATTAGAGTAGGTAAGCTTTCTCCAAAAGTTACATTTAGCTTAAAACCACCTGCTTCATAAATTTCTGTTACCTCTGTAATCCTAGTATCCATGGTAACACCCCAGTCCTTATTCTTAACTGTCACTATATCTCCCAATTTCCAATCCTTCTCATACTTAAATGGCCCTTCTGGAAGTATCTCTGATTGGAAAGTAAGAACTCTTTTATGTTCATTAAGTTTAGCTTCACCTTTCCTTGGCAAATCATCACTATTTTCTAAATCTCTTGCATCTACAAATATGATGTGTTTATCAAGACCAGTATCATCACTTCCAACTGTTATAATTTCTCTATTCGCACCTTCACCTTGTCCTGCCACAATAGCAAAATTTCCATAGTCCAATAAACTATCTACATACTCCTGGGATTTAGCATTGTCGAATTCAGGGGAAAAGATAACAGGAGGATTAATATTTTGGCTTACTGAAAAATCACTTCCATTATATATGTCAAATATCCACTTCTTTAAATTGAAGTCAGGATAGATATACCAACCTAGTCCTGATAGATTACTTATTATT
>DHBY01000104.1:8696-15628 GCA_002398845.1 Firmicutes bacterium UBA4916
ACAGGAGGATTAATATTTTGGCTTACTGAAAAATCACTTCCATTATATATGTCAAATATCCACTTCTTTAAATTGAAGTCAGGATAGATATACCAACCTAGTCCTGATAGATTACTTATTATTTCCAACTCTTCTTCTAAATTTTTATATCTACTTTGCCATTTAATATTAGGACCTCTATTCTTATTTTCTGCTATATCTAGCATAGGAAACTCCATACCAGGAATATCTAAACAATTCCTTTTCACATAATGCTTCATAGCTGTTTCTGCATCTGCTTCAATTGTATCCGTGGCCTGGTTATCTGGTGGAATAGTAATTCTTTGTTTTGTAATAGCTCCTAGTGTATATCCCTTAACTGTTAGGATTTCTTCTCCATGTTCATTTGTCTTTATTTCTTTATGTCTTATAATTCCAGTCTTATATTTATCTGTTCCAAGCATGATTAATTGATTAATATTTAGCTTGTCTGCATTTTGTACTTTTCTATTAGTAACCAGCTGAAACTCCCCAGTAGAATAGTATCTTCTTAAAAAAGAAAAGGAAAGATAATTATCTATCTCTCCCTGTAAATCTAATGCTGGTGATAATATTCTAATTGGTTCCATTTATCTCTTCCTCAACTATCCCTACCATATATTCTGCGACAGGTATTTGATAGTCAATTGGCAGACTTTCTATAGTCCTAACTTCTGCCTTTACTAAAAATGCATACACTGGAATCATATATTTATACATCATTACTTAACACCTCCTATCTGCTCTTTTAAAGCCTGTACCTCTTCAAATAGATTTGCTACTGCTTCATAAAGAGCTACCTTTTCAGTGTCAATTTCAGTTTGTGGTTCGTAATATATCTCTCCTGTGTCTTTGTTATATAGTATTTCTTCTCCTCTATTAAAGGCATCTATAATCTCAGGGTCTTCTACAGTAATTTCAATTTCATTCACTTTTAGAACCTGGGGGGCTATTGAATTACTTATAATTCGAGTAATATATCCACTTTCCCTATCCACTATAACTTTCATTTAAATCACCTCTTCATTAAATACCAGTCAGCTCTAAATTCTGAAAACCATACTCCCCACAGAGTTCAATATTCCTAATTGTTGCTGGGTATGATGAATTACTAGTTGTTAGTACTATTACAATTTTACTGTTCGCTGCAACAGATTCCAAATCCATAGTAATGGGAGTGTATACATCTCCTTTAACAGATGCATATCCGATTATATTGCCATTTGAAGAACTATTTTCATAAACAGTAACAATAGCATTAACTGAAGCATTATTAGTTTTTATTTCACACTTCAATCTGTATCTTCCAGCGTACGGAACGTGTGCATAAATCGTAGCAGTACTACTTTTAGCAGTTTTAACTGGTCCAAAGATAGTATTATCAGAAGGAACTATAGCTTGTTCAATCCTCACTTTACTTGTATCTGCTACCCATAAGTGTTCGAATCCTTTAAGCTTTGGTTCTTCTTCTCCAACTTTTATTAGTCTTATTCTAACTTTGGTGTCTTTAGAGAGATTATCTTCAAATAGATATTTACCTGATATAATATTTCCTTTAATTACATTACCATCTAAATCTAATACATCTATTACATAATAAGAATTCACATTGTCTATAATCTCTAAATTAATCAACCCATGCTTTTTGAAATTTGCTAGATTTGAATAGTCTATTGTAGCTACCCCTTCATCTACTAATTCTTTTCCAGATATGATTAGACGAGGTGTTCTTTCATAAGATGTCCATGTTAAGCCTTTATTTGTAGATAAAAAGTAATTCATTTCCCCATGTGAATCTGAATACCCTGCATTTATATAATACTCTGTAGACCAACTATACAAAATAAGATAGTATTGCTCATCTGTTTTAAGAAGTCTATTCAATGGCATATCCCATGTGAAATCTGAAAATTTATCATTCATCTCACTATATCCTTGCCAATCAGGAAAATATCTTCCTATTTCCTTTGTGAGGTCTGGCAAGCCTTCATCATCAGAGCCACAAATAATGCATCTAATCATACCAATGCTATATCTTTTCAAGATCATTGTTATCTGTAAATGCTTCACATCAGTGTTTACAGTAAAGGGAATAGCTAATTGAGAGTCTGCATGTAAATTTTCACTTGATAGATTCCCTTCAACATTATGACTAAATACATCTTCATAATCATTTTTAAGTGTATTGATATACAAATTTCCATCTTCATTTAAGCCAAGACCTTCTAATTCCATCTTGGGGATATTTCTGTGTATTGACCACCCCTTTTCAAATTGTAATTTACTATCTGGAATGGAGTATATTAAATCTTCAGGTGTCCTAATAAATCCATCTCTAAGATTTCCAATCGGTACAAAGGTCTCATCTTTAATTCCGTTATACCAAGTTTGCCATTCATCCTCAAAGGCTTTTATTAAATGAGAAGTATCTACTTTTATAAGCGAATTGACAATTCCACATACATCTTCATTAAACCTTTCATCCATTACTTCTGTTTCTCCGATAAAGGACTTTCCTGCAATAATTCTTATTTGTGCAAGTGATATCTCATATATGTTTTCATCCCTCCTAAGTTGTGGTGCTATCGGTTCTTGAGCTGGAATCCCTTTTAATACAAAGGCCCTAACATATCTATTATCAAGGGTTTTATCTAATCTGATTATAATCCTATCTATTCTATTTAAGTTTGGATCTGCTGCATCTAAAGTAAGCTTCAAAGGTTCAGTATCAATCTTATATAAA
The DNA here is from genome assembly GCA_002398845.1 of Firmicutes bacterium UBA4916. Lineage (GTDB taxonomy): Bacteria > Bacillota > Clostridia > Tissierellales > Tepidimicrobiaceae > Mt11. The sequence continues at coordinate 11,458 of DHBY01000104.1, forward strand.
TATCCTTCCAGCCAAGCATAGCCTTCTTTAATCTTTACACTCATATCAGTTCCATCTGCAGTTACTCGAAGGTTTTCTCCGCCATTAAAAATACCACTGGTTACCAGCTGCCTAAAATATTCTGCAAACTCATCAGCGGTATAATATCTTTCATCTTCTCCATCTATTGAGTCAAAGAATCGAAACCTTTCAGCCATAAATTTCCTCCTTTCTAAAGACCAATATATCTATTTTTCCAACTTACGATAACTCTTGTTTTTATGCTGTCATTGTTACTTTCATAGCTTAAAATATTCTCTCCTGGAACCAAACTCCAAAAGACACTATCTAAATCTATATAGTGAAAGGCATTCTCCCCATTTACTCTTACATACTTTTTACCAAATTCAGTGGATATATTAAGTACATCATTTTCTTTCAATTCTCTATTTAGTCTAATAAATTCTCCCGTACTTAGGTTATTCACTGTAGGATTGATAGCTGGGCCTTTAAATTCAATAATTATTGGTGTGTCTACATCCCCGTCATTAATACATTTTCTTCTAAATCCTCTATTAGAAAAGTTGGTAGGAAGCCTTAAGTTAAACCTAATTCCTCCCATAAGATATGACATCTCTCTACTTTCAGTAAAACTATCCATCCAAAAAGGATTATGACAGATTATCTGTATTAAATATTTTTGATAGTAAATTCCTTTATTCCCCTGCCCACTAGGAAATATCGGAGTAGTTTCTACAATGCCTTTAATTTCTTTATTTTGATAACTGATAGTCACTAAGCCCAATTTTGGGTTCAGTACCTTTTGCATTTTTCTCCTACATTTTAAAACCTCATTAGGATTATCTCTAGTAACAATCATGCCTTCAATTGAGATGGCTCTACCTTCTAGCGTGTTATCTATATAAGTAGAGCCATCTTGTTTGGGTGCCTTTTGGCTTTCTATTGTAACTGGTACATCTCCTACCCCATCTAATATTTCTAAAAAGTAAGGTGCTTGATTTCCAAAAGTAACACTTTCTCCACTTTGATTTGTAATGATGATTTTCTCCATAGCACACCTCCTACCATTCAAGGGCTAGTTGTCTTGAAGCATTTTTTATTTGCCTAGCTGTATCATATGGAGTTAAAGGGGTTGGACTGTTGATAACTATGTTTTGTGTTATACCTTTATCCCCAGAAAGCATATTTTTAGTCACATTATGGTTATAAATCCTGCTTCCCCTTGGTAGTTCTACAAGCTCTGGCCCAAGTTCTCCTACCATAGTAAGTCCACCTTGAAAGAAGCTCGTTCCACTAAAGTTTGCTGCAGTTCTGCCTTCATCTGATGTTACTGTTTTAAACACACTTGTAATTTTCTCTACAATACTAAAGACCTTTTCTTTCACACTTGTGGCATTCCACTCTTTAATCTTATCGATTCCTTTATCTATCTTATCTTTAACAGTTTTTATACTATCCTCTACAGAATATTTCACCTTACTCCAATTTTTCTCTGTAGATGTTTCTATCTCTTCCCATCTATCAGTAATATCATCTTTTATCTTTTTAGCCTTAGTGATAGTATCTTCCTTTATAGAATCCCAAGTATCTGCTAGATATGTTTTTGTAACTTCCCACTTCTCTGATGTAGCTAATTTGATGTCTTCCCATTTCTTTATTACATCTTCTTTAATTTCTTTTGCCTTAGTCTTTATATCATCCTTCATAACTTGCCACTTAGTCTTAATCTCACCAGTTTCCCAATCCACCTGATTTACATGTTCTTTGGACTGTGCTTTAGCTTCATCTATTACTTTCTTATGCATTTCTTCTGCTTTTTTAATGGATTCATCCTTTTGGCGAGTAGCTTCTTTAATTAATTTCTCTGCTTGTTCTTCTGTAATAGTTCCTGCTTCATCTCTTTGTCTAATAATTTCCTTAATAACTTCTTCATACTGTTCTTCTGCAGCTTTGATAGTTTTATCCTTTTGCTCTAAACTATTTTTAACAACTTCTGCAGCTTGCTTTGCAGTAATCTCTCCAGCTTGAGCCTTCATCCTTTCCATAATGGCTTTGGCTTCTACTTCATTTTCAGATAGAACCTTAATACCTGTATCCACCATTTTCTTTTGAATAGAATTGATTTCTTCCTGCTCAGATTTAGTTAAGGCTCTTTTTTCACTGGAAGCTTTATCTAGTATCTCTTTTATCCTTACTTCACCATCAGAGATTTCCTTCTTTCTATTTTCATAGCCCTCATTCATATTATTTAAAATCTCATCTTGTTCTTCTTTAGATAGGGATGTGCTACTGGTTACAAAGCTTTGTATCTTTCCTAAAGACTCTTCATAATGCTTATCTAATCCTGCTTGAATCTCAGATGCCATCTGTGAAAAGTTATTAGTTATTTCATCTGCCATTTCTTTAGTTACTTCTTGGCCACTCCAGGAAAGTTGGTTTAAGGCTAAAGTTGCCTCATCATTTAATTCTAAAAATCCTCCTACGGCTTTCTTTGTAGACTCTGATACTTCATCTCCAAAAAGATTTATTGCAGGAATACTTTCTTTTGAGAGATGTTTATATAGTGCAATACCTGCCACCGTAGCAGCTCCAATTCCTAAAGTCCATGGATTAAGAAGTAAGGCTCCAGCTTTAGCAGCTAAACCTGCTGCACTAAATCCAGTAGACATTCCACTAGTAGCAACTGTGACTCCAGCAGTTCCTGTTTTTAATCCAGCTAAAGCTATTGATACTTTTGAAAAAGAAGTAATAACAGTGCCAGCTCCACCTATAACTTTTCCACCGAGGATTAATAATGGCCCAATAGCTGCTGCAAGGGCTGCAACTTTTACTATGATTTCTTGAGTAGCAGGACTTAGATTTCCAAACCATTCTACTGCAAGTTGTAGTTTTTCAACTAGAGTTTGTAGATGTGGAACTAAAATCTCAAATATCTGTATTCCTACACCTTCAAGGGCTGATTTTAATTTAGTGATTTCACCCTGAAGATTATCCTCCATAGTTTCAGCCATCTCTTTTGCTACACCATTGTATTCCCTTGTAGCTTGAATAAGTTTTTCATAATCTTCAGGACTTGCATTTATTATTGCAAGCATTCCAGACATTGCCTCTTTTCCAAAGATAGTAGCTGCATATTGGGCCTGTTGTTCTTCAGAAAGTCCTGCAAACTTTAATCTTAATTCATCCATTACATCTTTAAAAGGAAGCATTTCTCCATTGGCATCTGTGATGGAGATACCTAAATCTTTCATAGCTCCCGCCATTTTATCAGTTGGATTAGCTAAATTTGCAATGGCAGTCTTTAGAGAAGTGCCGGCCTGTGAGCCTTTAATTCCTGCATTGGCCATAAGTCCTAGTGCAAGGGCAGCATCTTCTGCAGAGTAACCCAATGCACCAAAAAGAGGAGCCACATATTTAAATGACTCCCCAAGCATAGCTACATTTGTGTTTGAATTACTGGATGCACTGGCTAGTAAATCTGCAAAGTTAGATGCCTCTTTTGCCTCCATTCCAAAGGCAGTAAGGGCATCGGTGACAATGTCAGAAACTAAACCTAAATCCTCACCACTGGAAGCTGCAAGCATCATAACTCCATCTAAACCATCAAGCATTTGATTGGTATCCCAGCCAGCCATGGCCATATACTTTAAAGCTTCGGCAGATTCAGACGCACTAAACTTTGTAGTAGCTCCCATTTCTTTAGCTTTTTCCTCTAGCAATTTTAAATCATTACCTGTAGCTCCACTTATAGCCCCTACTTCACTCATACCAGCTTCAAAATCAGAACCTACTTTTATTGCTGCAGCACCAAGACCTAAAAGTGGAAGTGTAATCTTTTTAGTTAAGTCTTTACCCACAGATTCCATCTTTTTTCCTACATCTTGCATCTTCTGACCAACTGGCTCTAATGCTTTACCTAGTTTATAAAAGCCTGAAGACTGAAGTTCTATTTCCTGATTTACCTTCTTTAAATCCTCTTCCATATATGCTAATTGTGTCTTTGCCTTATTTAACTTTATCTCTAAATCCTGTGTAGCTTTTGCGTCTTTTCCTTTGGTCTCTACTGATTTTTGATGGGCTTCTTCTAAAGCCTTTACTTTTTGTCTTTGAAGTTCAGTTTGCTTGGTTAGACTATCAGATTTTAATTTAAGTCCATCTAGTTCTTTCCCAT
>DHBY01000104.1:15804-16220 GCA_002398845.1 Firmicutes bacterium UBA4916
CTTTCCCATCACAGCACTGGCAAACTTAAACTCCGATTGAACCTTTTTCATCTCTCGGTTTAAATTACTTATTCCATTTTGAAATCCAGTAGAGTCAAGACCTACCACTACATTTAATTTCCCTATTTCCTTTGCCAATTACACCCCACCCCCTTTTGGGCATAAAAAATACACCTAGGATTTAGGTGTTATAGTATTTCATCAATATACACTTTTGCATTTCCTAATTTCTTAGTTATTAGTTTCAAATAGTAAATAATATCCATGGAGTCAATTTCATTTAATGTCCAGCCTTTATCCAAAAGTGCTAGATAGAGGCTATCTATAAAATCTTGGGGATCCATGGCATTCCCCTCTACTGGTTTTTTCCTTCACCTGCTGTTACTTCCGTTATCTCACCTACTACTTCATTAATA
>DHBY01000014.1 GCA_002398845.1 Firmicutes bacterium UBA4916
TCTTTATAAAAGTTATTAATATTTAGCCGAGGTCCTGTTACATCATTTAATAATATTATATATTCACCATCTATAAATTCTATAGTTGCATCTGGAGTTATATATTTAACTCCATTGCTGCTACTATTAAAAGACCTTCCGGGCTTTGGTTCTAAAGTTTTAATATAGTCGCAGATTTCTTGAACTTCTTTTAGTTCTATATTTAGTTCCTTTGAAATTTTTAATAATCTATTGTTTGCTACATCTTCTAAATATTCTTCTATTACTTTCCTAATATATGGATTTTTGTTTTTGTCTTCCCTTATTTGAATTAGCAAACATTCCTTTAAGTTTCTTGCCCCCACGCCTAATGGTTCAAAAGTTTGGATAGTATATAAAACGTTTTCAACGTCCCCATCTAAGACTCCTAAATCCAATGCTATTTGTTCAACAGTAGCAACCAAGTATCCATTTTCATCAATATTTTCGATTAATATTTCTCCAATTTCTATATCTTTTTCATCTATTTCCGATACATTTAATTGAAATAATAAGTTTTCTCTCAAAGAAGGTGAATAGCTTACAAAATTCTCATAGCTATATTCTTTAGCATTTTTATCCCTTTGAGGCTTGTAGCTAACATCATCGTATTTTCCAATATACTCTTTCCAATCAATCTCTTCTCTTTCCTTGGCATAGTCATCTATATTATCATATTCTTCCTCTGATTTTTCTACATCGAGCATAGGATTTTCTTCAATTTGTTTTTCCAAATACTCATTTAATTCTTGACTAGTAAACTGGAGTAGTTGAATAGCTTGTCTTAATTCTGGCGTCATAACTAGTTTTTGAACTTGTTCAAGAGCCAAATTATATCCCAATTTCATTAAGCTCACTCCCACTGTTATCAATAATATTAATAGATAATTATTCATCCATTAATATTATTATACCAAAATACTCGCTAAAGTACAAAACCATTTGTTATCAGACAAAAAGCTTTTGGCCTCCATGGAAACCAAAAGCTTAATTTTAACCTTGATTCTTTTCATATGGTAGACCATTTGCAGCTGGTCCGCTAGCTTCTCCAACAAATACCATTAGTACTATTATGGTTATTACATATGGTATCATAGCTAAAATTTGAGATGACACCTTTAAGCTGGTACCACCTAAATATACAACTAATCCTTGAGCTGCACCAAATAAAAGGCATCCCCACATGGCACCTTGAGGTTTCCAGTTGCCAAATATCATAGCTGCTAATGCTATAAAGCCTTGTCCTGATACCAATGAAGCCCTATAGTTGGATACAACAGCTGTACTTAAAGCAGCTCCTCCAAATCCTGCAAATACACCAGATAAAATAACAGCTAAATATTTCATCTTATATACGTTTACACCTAAAGTTTCTGCTGCTCTTGGATGTTCTCCAACGGATCTTATTCTTAAACCTAATTTTGTCTTATATAATAAAAACCAAACAAGGAACACCAATATAAATGCAATATATACCGTGGCATATTGATTTAATACAGAGTTCAAAAAAGAATCAGGTGGAAGAATATTATTGAGCGGTCTTGGAATCTTATGATTTAAATCTAAGGGTAAAGTCATAGCCGCCCCGTCAAAAAATATTTTACATAGATATAGGGCCAACCCTGGGCCTATAAAGTTCATAGCAATACCCGAAACCACATGATCAGCAGTAAAGGTTACACAAGCAACAGCATGCAAAAGAGCCAATGCGCCACCTGCTAATCCTGCTACGATAAATCCAATCCAAGGATTTCCACTAAAATATGCTGCAGCAGCGCCTGCGAAAGCTCCCATAGTCATCATGCCTTCTAATCCTATATTTACCACTCCAGCGTTTTCAGATATTACTCCACCTAATGATGTAAACATTAGAGGTGCAGCATACATTAAGCTAATGCCGATTATTATCCCAATATCATTTAATATTTCCAACTTTTTCACCCCTTTTTCTGTCTTTAATTGAGGTTATTATTTCAATTAACTTTGGCATCGCTATAAAGAATACTATAATACCAATGATGATGTTTATTACTTCAAAAGGAGCACCAATAGTAGGTTGTAATTTACTTCCTCCATATTTTAAGCCGCCAAATAGCAAAGCAGCTGGTATACAGCCTAATGGGCTATTGCCTGCAATTAAGGATACTGCTATACCATCAAAGCCATAACCTTCCATAGTTGCTAATACAGCAGTTTCTTTAGACACTCCCAATACTTGAACTGCTCCTGCAAGACCAGACAATGCTCCTGCAATCATCATGGATATAACGATATTTTTCTTAACATTTATCCCACCATATTCTGCTGCATCTTTATTAAGTCCTACAGCTCTTAATTGATATCCTAAAGTAGTATGTTTTAATATATACCACATTAATATAGCAACTAAAATAGCAATTATAAAGCCATAATTTACTGGCGGATTTAAAAAGCCTCTTAAAAAGTCATTGTCTTTAAGAAATGCTTTACCCACCTCTGATGTTTTCCACTTTCCTAGTATATTTATGCTAGCGGATTCCAGTATTTTATGGGATGCATCTTTATTTGGTCTTTTAAAGCCTTCTGTGAAAACCATAAAATTGCTAAAATATAGTGCAATCCAATTTAACATTATTGTCGTAATAACTTCATTTATTCCAAATTTTGATTTTAAAAGTCCTGCAAAACCTGCCCATAAAGCTCCTGCTAAACATCCTGCTAATATAGCTACTATTGGATGAATTACAGGAGGCAATTTAATAAAATATCCTACCAGAGTTGCGACTAAAGACCCTATTATAAACTGGCCTTCTGCTCCAATATTAAAAAGTCCAGTCCTAAATGCAAAAGCAACGGAAACACCAGTTAATATTAAAGGTGTAGATCTTATAATTGTCCAGGAAATATATTTAGGTTTGCCAAAGACCCCTTTTATCATTACTCCATATGCTTCTATTGGATTAAATCCTGCAATGCTTAATACTATTGCCCCAACTATTAATCCAAATAGAATCGATAATAAAACTATTAAGAATCTATTTTGCTTCATCTATAGTACCTCCTCCAGCCATTAAATAACCGAGAGTTTTTTCATCTGCTTCCTTTGCATCTAATATATCTACAATTTTGCCATCAAATATAACTGCTATCCTATCTGATACATTCATTATTTCATCAAGTTCAAAGGATATCAATAGAACTGCTTCCCCTTTATCTCTTTGTTCAATTAAATACTTATGAACATATTCTATGGCTCCAACATCCAAGCCTCTTGTTGGTTGTGCAGCTATTAAAACATCTGGGTCATTTGATATCTCCCTAGCTAATATAACCTTTTGCTGATTACCACCAGATAATTCTCCAGCAATATGTTTGTCATCCCTTGGTCTAATATCAAATTTCTCGATTAACTCTTTTGCATAATTAGATACTTCTTTATGATTTAACCTACCTTTTCTAGAAAAAGGTTCTTTATGGTAGTTTTCTAATATTATGTTTTCGGCTACTGTAAAATCTAATATTAAACCTCTTTTTTGTCTATCTTCTGGAATAGTGTTCATGCCATTATCTATAATTTCTTTTGGTGAATGATTAGTTATGTCTTTTCCATTTAATTTTACAGTGCCACTTTCAATTGGTCTTAATCCTGTGATTCCTTCTATAAACTCAGATTGTCCATTTCCATCGACGCCTGCTATTCCTAGTATTTCTCCCTTATGAAGCTCTAGGGATAAACCATTTACAGCATTTAGTTTTCTATTATCCTTAACTACTAAATTTTCTACTTTTAAAATTACTTCGCCTCTACTTGCCTCTTCCTTTTCCACATTAAAGCTAACTTTTCTTCCTACCATCATAGAAGCTAAATCTTCTTCTGTCACTTCATCTACCTTAACAGTATCTATTTTCTTTCCTCTTCTTATTATGGTACAATAATCTGCTGCTTGTTTAATTTCCCTTAATTTATGGGTAATAATAATAATGGTCTTGCCTTGATTGGATAAACTTTTCATAATTTGCATTAATTCTTCAATTTCTTGAGGAGTTAATACAGCTGTAGGTTCATCTAGTATCAATATATCTGCTCCTCTATAAAGAGCTTTTAGTATTTCTACTCTCTGCTGCATTCCTACAGTTATATCATGAATTTTAGCATTAGGGTCTACATATAGACCATATTTCTTTGATATTTCCTCTACTTCTTTAGTTGCTTTTTCTATATCTACAACCCCTAAACTTTTGGTAGTTTCCATACCCAATATAATATTCTCTACTACTGTAAAAGTTTCTACCAACATAAAATGTTGATGGACCATTCCTATACCATTTTTTATAGCAATACTTGGGTTTGTTATATCTACTTTATTCCCGTTTAAATAGATTTCCCCAGAGGTGGGTTCATATAATCCATAGAGCACATTCATTAATGTTGACTTGCCAGCCCCATTTTCTCCGAGTAGTGCATGAATCTCACCTTTATGAACTGTTAAATCTATGTTATCGTTTGCAACAAAATCCCCAAACTTTTTTGTAATATTTTTCATTTCAATAACTTTGTTATCAAAGTCAATTCTGTTCAATAGGGCCCCTCCTATCTAACCTTTTGCAGCTCAGACTTTTGCCTGAGCTGCAACTTTATTTTATTATAATGTTTTCATAAATTCCTTATATGTTTCTTCATTAAATGGAACGGTGATTTCTCCATCAATAATTAATTTCTTTATATCTTCAACTTCCTTAAGTATTTCTGCTGGTACATGTTTGTCGGAAGTTGGAGCTATATCTACTGCCCCTTCTTCTAAACCATATACTACAGTTTGTCCGCCAGGGAATTTTCCATCTACTAAATCTTTAACTACATTGTAAACACCAACGTCAACACGTTTCATAGCTGATGTTAATACATTGTCTGGAGCAAGGTAATTTTGGTCTCTATCTACACCAATTACCCATTTATCTTGTTCTTTAGCTGCTTCTATAACACCATTACCAGTATCTCCTGAAGCGTGGAATATAATATCTGCTCCTTGTTGATACATATTGGTTGCTATAGCTTTACCCTTTGCTGCATCTGAGAAAGATTCAGCATATTGATTTAATACTTCTATTTCTTTGCCTAATTCTTTAGCTGCATATTGAACGCCTGCTTGGAATCCATAGTCGAATCCCCAGATAACATCTCCAGCTATACCACCAACAAATCCTACTTTATTAGTTTCAGTCATCTTTCCTGCAATATATCCAACTAAGAATGATGGTTGCTCTTGTTTGAAAACTACTCCTACTGCATTATCAGGAGTCTCATCTCCATATGCAAAGTCAACTATAGCATATTTTGTATCAGGATTAGCTTCTGCTGCTTCTTTTAAAGCATCAGATAGTTTAAATCCTATACCCCAGATAAGATCATTTTCTGCATCAAGTAATGTTTCAAAGTTTGGTGCAAAGTCAGCATCTTGTTGTGATTCTTGATAAGATACTTCAACTCCTAATTCCTTACCTGCTTGTTCTAAACCTTCCCATGCTGATTGGTTAAAGGATTGGTCATGAACTCCACCCTCATCTGTAACCATGGCAATTTTTAGCTCTTCCCCAGTTCCCTTATCTTCTTCTGTTTCAGCATTGCCTTCTGGCTCTGTTGCTGGTGTTTCAGTTTTATTTCCACATCCAACAAGACCAAAAGCCAAAACTGCAATTAACAATAATGCCAATAATTTTTTCTTCAATTTAAACTCCCCTTTCTTTTTATTCTAAGTTTTTAAATTGAAAACTTATATATAAGTATTTAAAAAAACTTATATATGCCCTTTAATGGTTAATGATTTTAAAAAAGCTGTCATTAACATTATCATTATATAATACTTTACCTTATTTTACAATGTAGAAAACCTACAAAGAAAAACACTCCAAGATCTCTTGGAGCCTTGGAGTGTTTTAACAAGGATCTGCTTCCCCAGAAACATATCCTGCTTTTGATAATATACCGATAGCTTTATTTAGTTTTTCTTCACTTACCATAACTATTGGTCCAGTACAACCCATTCCTGATTCTGCATAAATGCCTTCTTTCCATAATACTTTAACGGCATCTTCTAGTTCCATAATATCTATACCTGCAATTGTACCAGTTACAGTTTCCTTTGGTGGTGCAGTTACTTCTTCATCATCATCTTCTGCTTTTTTAGTATCTTTAGTTAGTCCTTTTAATATATTTTTAAGTCCTGCTTTGTTTGCTTTTGCAAATTCAGCTTTAGCTATAGCTTTCACATTGCCTTTAATCATACTTGCACCATAGCTTATTGCATTAGCAATAACCGGTGCTCCAGAGGCTCTTGAAATAATTAAAATTACTCTATCATAATCTTCTCCAATTCCAGGACCATATCCATAACCTAATGATTCATAGCTTCCTCCTGTTGTATATGAAGAAAATATTTTCATTAAGATATTACCTGTTAATGTATCAGTAACCATTACATCTGGTACTCCAGCAAGTAAATCGTTGCCTCTCATAACACAACCGCCATCTGCTCTCATGGATTCAGTAAAGTTAATTTTATATCCTTTACTATCCAATTCTTTGAAGGCCCTCTCTACTTGTCTTGCTCCATCAACATTTAATATACCAACTGTTGGATTTTCAGTTCCCATAGTCTTTGCTGCTATAATACCGTATATTCCATTTTTAACCATGGCCTCAACTCTATGTGGAGAAGATGTACCTGTAGTTGTTGCAATGGTCATTTCTTTACCTTTTCCTGGTGTTACAACCCTGCCTACTGTAGAAACTCCTATTGGGAAGCTATAATGCATTGTAACGCATGCCCCTATTTCTCCATTATCCAATAGTTCTTCCATCTTTCTATATCCTTCTTCTTCTGTTTCGGCGATTACTTGAGTTAGTTTGCTATCGACTTTTGGTCCTATTAATACTACTTCCATTGTTGGATCCTTTTCTTGAGCTATTTCTGCACCTTTTACAACATTTTCTATACCATGTTCGCTGCCTAAAGTAGTTATTCCTACTCTAACTTTCTCACCAAATTGGCCTGTTTCCATTGCATCTGCTATATCATTAAAAACTTTACCAATCATATTTTTAACATTATTTTCTGCCATTTTATCACCTCTAATCCTGAAGTAGATGAGAAGCAAAACCTCTCATAGCTTCAGCTACAAGTTTCCTAACTTCTTCTTCTGATACACCTTTTTCCTCATCTGCTTTTCCTGGATTCTTTTCTATTACAATAGATACACCATCAAATAAGTTGGTCATTCTTCCTAAGAATAAACTTCCCTTACCTATTATCATAGCGTTATTCATTTT
>DHBY01000022.1 GCA_002398845.1 Firmicutes bacterium UBA4916
GATTCCCTTCACCCGCTCCATTTTATTTAACCCTATGGGTTAAAAATTGCGCATTAGCGCTTATGGCGGCATAGCCAAGCGGTAAGGCAAAGGTCTGCAAAACCTTTATTCCCCAGTTCAAATCTGGGTGCCGCCTCCAACTTTAATATATGTACCTATAGCTCAACTGGATAGAGTGTCTGACTACGAATCAGGAGGCTCAGGGTTCGAGTCCCTGTAGGTACACCATCTAAGATCTTGTAATAGTTAAAATTACAAGGTCTTTATTTTATTTAATATGACAATACCCCCGTCCCCTTGTCAACCCTTGTCAATAGTTAAAATTGTGGAAAGGATGTGCTTTTATGTATAAACAGGATTATATAATGAGGCTAATAAGAGAAGCGATAAAGTTTTTAGCAAAAATTTTTCTACATGTTAAAGATGAAGATGAGGCAAATTATGATTTAGTGTATGAAAATGAAGATTCTCAAGCTGATCATCTTCATAGTGAATTATTAAAATTAATAGAATCAGGGGAAATAAATAAAGCTGAAAATTTATTATTTGAAAAATTAGATACGAGTAATAAAAAACATATAGAACTAGCATTAGATTTTTATAATAGATTAAATAATTTAGATGATGATTCTCTAAAGAAAAACAATTTTTCAAGAGAGGAAATAGTAGATGGACTAAAAGATATATCAAAAGAATTTGGATTAGAAAGTGGGATTCCTTTTTTAGAAAAAATGTAAAAAATATAGATGTGGGAATAGAAGATAATAAAAATATGGAAGCTATTATAATCATAATGGATTTACTCATAATTGATAACATAATATAGAAACATATCATATACCGAAAATTCTAATAAATATTAAATAGTATTCTTTGTTCATTTATGGCAATATGGTATAATTATTATCATTAGATTTAAAGGCCTTATATAAAATATTTAATTGGACAAGGGGGAATGACGTGAAAAAAATTATTATTATAATTATGATATTAATAGCTTTTATATCTATCTATTGGTATATTCAAAAACCTAATGAAGAAGTGATTTCAATTTCTGATGAAGTATATTTAGTAATTGGAGATAGTGTCTTTAATGAAAATAGACCTGTAATCAAAGAGGACAAGGCTATATATATTTCCTTTGATATTATTAAGGAAAAATTAGACCAAGCCCTATATTATGATTTTAAGGAAGATATGGTTATATTCACAAATAAAGACAAGGTTATAAGGTATAGAATAGATGATAATAAAGCAACTGTAAATAATAAAGATTTTTATGTAAATACTCCAATTAAAATAATAGATGAAGTGCCATATATACCAGATGAAATACTGATTAATAACTATGATATGGATATCAACTATATTGAGGATACTAATGCAGTAATAGCTGATAAAAGAGATTCTAATTATGTAGGAGGAGAGATAATATTAGAAGGGGCAGACATTAGAATCAATCATGATAGAAAATCTCCAATTGTTTTAAAGGATATCCCAGTAGAGACACCGGTTTTAGTATTTGAAGAGTTAAACGATTGGTATAAGGTTAGAACTTATGATGGAATCGTAGGGTACATTGAGAAAAAATATATGAAAATAGCCCTCACAAAAGATATATATAAAGTTGAAATTAAACCAATAGAGAAGAATACAGAGATCAATGAAAAGATAAACCTGACATGGGACTATATCAATGGGAAACCAGCGGACTTAGATAGTATTAGCTATATATATGGATTAAATGTGGTATCACCTACATGGTTTTCAATTATTGATAAGGAAGGCAATATATTGGATAAGGGAAGCATTGAATATGTTGAAAAATACAAATCACTTGGATACGAAGTTTGGCCTTTAATCAATAATGATTTTAATCCTGATTTAACCCATGAAATTCTATCCAGCAGTAAATCTCGTGAAAAACTAATTAAGGAAATAGTAGATATCTATGAAAATTATAATGTAGATGGAATGAACATAGATTTTGAAAACATTTATTTGAAAGATAAATATTTATTGACTCAATTTATAAGGGAACTATATCCAATTTTTAAAGAAAAGGAAATGACGGTGTCAATGGATGTAACTCCTATATCTGTTTCTGAAAATTGGTCTTTAAGTTTTGACAGGAAAAGTTTATCTGAAATAGTGGATTATATTATGCTAATGACATATGATCAACACTGGGCAGGTAGTCCTGTGGCAGGTTCTGTTGCTGAATATAGTTGGGTTGAAGAAAGCATTGCCAATGTCTTAGAAGAGATACCCAGTGAAAAACTAGTGCTAGGCATACCATTTTATACAAGGTTATGGAAAGTAGAGAAGACCGATGGTGGAGAAGAAGTATCTTCTCAAGCTTTGTCAATGGAATCAGCTAATAAGTTTATAAAGGATAATAATATAAAATTAGAATGGAACGAAGAAAGTGGACAATACTATGGTGAAACAGTAATTGATGGGATAAACTATAAAATTTGGGTTGAAGATGCTAGATCCCTCCAGCTAAAATCATCTTTAGTCAATAAGTATGATTTAGCAGGAATAGCTTCTTGGAGGAAAGGCTTTGAAACCGAAGAAATATGGCCTGCCATATCAAATGCAATAAAATTAAATTAAAATCCTAACTTTTTCACCTAAGGATATTTGATTAGGGGTTATAATGGAGTTATATGCCAACATATTTACTCCTTCTTTTTTTGCCAATAACAAGGCTTTGGTAAAATCTTTATCCATGATTTCATTAGGAGTAAAAAAACCTATACCTTCTATTTGTATAAGGAAAAATATATAGCTTTTATATCCTTCTTTCACCGTTTTAATCAATTCCAATACATGTTTTGTCCCTCTTTTTGTGGGAGCATCGGGAAACATAGATAGACCATCTACTTCTAAAGTGACCCCTTTAACTTCTACAAAACCTTTATCATCACCTTTTTCATAATATATATCAAACCTTGAGTTGCCATAGGATACCTCTCTTTTTAAAAAATCCACATTTTGTAATTCACGAACCTGATTAGAAGATATAGCATTGGCCACCACATTATTAGGGACTTGAGAATCAATATTAATTAGCAAATTCCCTTTATGGGCAGATATTAATGAGTATTTAGTTTTTCTGTTTGGATTATTGGATTTTTCTAAATATACTTTGATTCCCTCCTTCAATATTTCTTTACATCTTCCTGTATTTTTAACATGGGCTTTTTCTAAATTTCCATCTATTAATACATTGGCAATAAATCGATTTGGTCTGTTTACAAAAATTCCTTCGACTATATTTGTATATTTCAAAATAATACCTCCATTAGTATCAATATTAGAATGATAATATATCTTAATTATAACACTGTTAACAATACTATATTATAGATATATATTAAATAAGTAAACTAAAAAAAGGATTAATTAAATTTATGTAGAATTATATTAAGAGAAAAGGAGTGAAGTATTATGTATGAATATAAAAAGGTAAAATTAAATATAATAAAGGGTGATATTACAGAAATAGATATAGAGGCAATTGTTAACGCTGCCAACAATACCCTCTTAGGCGGTGGAGGAGTTGATGGTGCAATTCACAAAAAAGGAGGACCTATTATACTTGAGCAATGTAAAAAGATTGGAGGCTGTCCTACTGGGGAGGCTAGAATAACAACAGCTGGTAATATGCCTAGTAAATATGTTATCCATACCGTAGGTCCTATATATAAGGATGGTTCAAAAGGCGAAGACAAATTATTATATAATGCATACTATAATTCATTAAAATTAGCCAAGGAATATAATATAAAATCTATAGCTTTTCCATCTATTTCTACTGGAGTTTATGGTTATCCTAAAAATGAGGCTAAGGAAATTGCTATTAAAGCTATAATAGATTTTATTGATAAAGAAGGTGGAATAAGAGAGGTATTATTTGTATTGTTTAACGAAGATGATTATTTATTATATAAGAAAAGTTTAGATGAAAAATTTAGAAATAATTAGTGATAAAGGAAAATAATTTCCCCATAGGCTTTATTATTATATTGACTTTTTATTTAATTTATTATAGCATTTATTATAGTTATAAATTTTATGTAAAGGATGTGTTCGAAATTTTTGGAGATACACATAAAATAATTGCAGAAAATATATACTCAAATATTTATGATATTTATGGTATAAAACTTGATAAAGATAAATTATTGTGGGGTTCTGTAGCTCCCGATATACTACCACAATTTAAACTTCATAGACACTATCAGAAAGAGAGTTTAAACTATGTGGTAAATGAAGTGGTTAAGCTAATATTTATTAGTAGATATATAGAATTTAATAGAAAAGTTGACCCAATAGCAATAAAGATATTAAGCAATAAAATAGGTATTATCTCTCATTATTTAAGTGATTTTGTATGCCTTCCTCATGCAGAAAGATGGACTTTTACATCTAGTATGTTTAAACATATAAATTATGAAGCTAAATTAAATGAATATTCACCTTATCATGAATTTAAGAAAAATGTTATTATTGTAGATGATATTGATATATTCCAAGATAGAATAATAAAACTTCGTCCTATAATTAAAAAATATATAGAAGATGTAGTTTATGAATATTCACTAGAGTCTGGATTCGAAAATGATTTAGACTTTGCTTTATCACTAAGTTTAAAAACATCTTATTTTATTATCGATACCGTTAACGCATATACAGAAGATACGTACAAAGAATTTGCCTTTGAATTTTAGTTAAACTTATCCTTCTTATCCATCGATAGGAAGGATTTTTTGTGTAGTACATATTGTTAATGTAAGGAGTGAATGATTATGAAAAAGAATAAAATTTTATTTTTGCTGTCTATAATTTTGATTTTAAGTATATTATTTACTGGATGTAATTATGAAGTAGCTGATATAGAAAAAGACTATGAAAATAAACTAGAGGTTCATTATATTGATGTAGGCCAAGGAGATAGTACCTTTATTGAGTTTCCCAATGGAGAAACTTCCCTTATAGATGGAGGTACTAGAAAAAGTGGAGAAAAGGTGGTAAAATATCTTAAAGACTTAGGAGTGGATAAGATAGATTATTTAGTAATAACCCATCCCCATGAAGATCATATAGGTGGATTGCCTAAGGTTATAAAAAATTTTGATATTGGCAAAGTATATATGCCGGAAAGAACAGCTAATACTGTTATATTTGAAGAATTGCTAAAGGAAATCAAAAACAAGAATTTAAAGATTAACCTAGCTAAAGGGGGCAATTCCATAATAGATGAAGGAAACCTTAAATATATTATATTGTCACCTAATAGGAATGATTATAATGAAACAAATGATTTTTCTGTTGTAACTAAAGTAGAATATATGGATACTTCTTTTATTTTTGCTGGAGATGCAGAAAAAGATTCGGAAATGGATATTATAGAAAAAGGCTATGATTTAAAAGCTGATGTTCTTAAGGTTGGCCATCACGGCGGGAGGACTTCATCTAATGATGAGTTTTTAAAGAAAATAAATCCTGATTACTCTATAATAAGTTTAGGAGCAGGTAATACTTATGGCCATCCACATAGAGAAACTATAAATAGACTTAATAAAATAGGTTCTAATATTATGAGGACAGATGAGCTAGGAGATATCACCATTACTTCTGATGGTAGAAAATTAGATATTTCAGCAGGAACTACTGTAAAAGACAAAAATGAAGTATATTATATTGGAAACAAGAATACTAAAGTATTCCATAGGGAGGGCTGCGGTTCACTTCCTAAAGAAGAAAATCAAGTTATTTTTAACACTTTAGAAGAGGCTATAGAAAATGGTTATACGCCTCATGATAAATGTGTAAAATAGGAGGGTGTTTGTTGGAGGGTATAATTGATAGGTTTGAGGAAGATAGTGTTGTATTAGAGATATCAGAGGGGACATTATCCTTTGATAGAGAACTATTTCCCAAAGAAATCAAAGAAGGTGATATAGTTGAATATGTAGATAATAGGTTTATCCTTAAAGAAAAAAAGACTAAGGAAAGAAAAAATTACATTGAAAACCTATTTAAATCATTAATCGACGACGATAAATAGCAAATATTAAAAAAAACATTGACATAAATTTTTTTATCTAATATAATTAAAAATTAATACATTAAATATTAAAGCCATGATAGGAAGAGTAGTTCATAAAGAAGTCATAGAGAGTTGGGACAAGGTGGAAACCCAATACAGAATTATGGATGAAGAACATCCTTGAGCAGCTAACCGAAATTTGATTTGCAAAAAGTAGGCTTAGACGGTTATAGCCCGTTAATAGCTATACAGTATCGAATGCTTTTTCTGTACTGGTTTTAAGTTGAGCCCATTGCTAATTAAGGTGGTAACGCGGAAGATAACCTTTCGTCCTTTTGGATGAGAGGTTTTTTTATTTTTATTTAGGAGGGAGAAAAATATGGATATTAGAGAAACACAAATAGCAATAAAGATTATAAAGGATTTTTTTGAAAAGGAGTTGTCTGAAAGATTAAATTTGATTAGAATATCAGCTCCTTTATTTGTAAGGCCTAAAACTGGATTAAATGATAATTTAAGTGGTGTAGAGAAGCCTGTATCTTTTAAAATGAGAAAATATGATCAAGAAATAGAAATAGTCCAATCATTAGCTAAGTGGAAAAGAATGGCACTAAAGTGGTATGGGTTTAAAGCGGGAGAGGGAATTTATGCAGATATGGATGCCATTAGGCCAGATGAAAAGTTGGATTCTATTCATTCAATTTACGTAGATCAATGGGATTGGGAAAAAATAATAACAAAAGAAAATAGGACAGAAGAATATTTAAAAGAGGTAGTAAGAACTATATATAGTGTTTTCAAAAAAACTGAGACAAAGATAAATAGCAGATATCCCTTTTTAAGTGATAAATTACCTGATCAAATTACATTTATTACATCTCAAGAGCTTGAAGATATGTATCCTAACTATAGCCCAAAAGAAAGAGAACATCTAATTTGCGAGAAGTATAAGGCAGTATTTCTAATGAAGATAGGTGGAAAATTAAAATCTGGTGCTCCACATGATAGTAGATCTCCAGATTACGATGATTGGGAGCTAAATGGAGATATATTGTTTTGGAATCCTACACTAGGGGATACTTTAGAGCTATCAAGCATGGGTATTAGGGTAGACAAACACAGCTTAGAAAAGCAATTGAAGGTTGCTGGGGCCGAAGAAAGGAAGGCATTATCTTATCATAAGATGCTCTTAGATGATAATCTACCTTTGACTATTGGAGGCGGTATTGGTCAATCACGAATATGTATGTTTTTCTTGGAGAAAAGACATATAGGTGAAGTTCAAGCTTCAGTTTGGACTGAGGATATAGTTAGAGAATGTGAATTGGATAATATTTTTTTACTTTAATTTTTTAATGGTGTAGAATAGATATAAAAGGATAAAGGAGTCAAGCCATGTTCAATAAACATAGATTATCTTTTGTTTTATTAGGAATAGGAATAGGGATTATATTAACTAATACGATTTATATTTTTAATCCCAATATAGAATATAGGGACTATTCGGAGGAAGAAATTATTAATTTAGCTTCAGATTTAGGAATGGTTTTTATAAAGGATAATATTCAACCTTCCCATAAAAACGAAGAAAGTAAAAATATAGAAACCTCTATTAATGAACCAAAAAAGTATGAGAAAATAAAATTTGCGATTGAAAAAGGCGATTCTTTAGAAAAAGTTTCAAAGGGACTTTTTGAATTAGGAATAATTGATAATATGGATGAATTTAATAAATTGGCTAAAGAAAAAAATATACAAAAGAAGCTTAGGGTAGGTACCTATGAATTATCACCTAGTTTTGATTATGAAACAATAATAAAGGTAATAACTAAATCCTTATATTAAGTTTATATTTATCAAAGATTTAAAAATAGTACTAAAGTATCAATTTATAAGGAAAATATTTTAAAACTAGCATTGGAGCAATTCCAGTGCTTTTTACTTTAGCTAATAAATTTGTAAGTATTTTATTATATATTATTAAATATATAAAATTATTGTAGTATAATAGTATATGCTGTCAAATAAAACAACAGAAGATATTATTAAAATATATTTAGCAAATGTAATGATAGATAATTTATAGTGATTAAATAAAATAAACTAGTTATCTAAATAAATGGTTTAATCCTCCATTTAATTGGAAACAATTGCTAAGGGGAGGGATATAATTTGGTTTTGGCAAAAGTTAATCTTTATGAAATATATGAGGGTCTACAATATAATTTTTTGTATAATAATGATATTAACTCTATACATATCCTTCTAAACCTATATGATTTAGAAAACAATATGACAAATATATGCCCTAAGTATATATCTACCAATGAAATAAGAAAAAAAGTAAAGAAAGTTTTAAAAAATAGAAAGGATAAGCAATTGATTTCTAATAATATTGCTTTATTAATTCATGAGGATATTGATAGACTTGAGCTAATTTTATATTTAGAAGGCTATAAAAATGGTTATTATCATAGTAAGTGGGTAAATATCCTAGAAGATGAAGCAATAAAACATTATTCTGTTGATGAGATTTATGAAAAAAACTTTTTATTTCATTACGATACATCTACAAAAGATATTAAAAAAGTTAAAGATAATTTTGAATTAGAAATAGACGATGAGGAAAAAGAAACAGCATATTTGCATAATTTTATAAATACATATTGCGAAAAGGTCGTTAAAAGGAAAATTTTTAATTTAAATATGTATATAGATAAGCAGCTGACAATAGAATATAATCATGATAAAATGGATATACAAGAAGAAGGGTCTTATTTATCGACAAATGAATTAAATAAAATTTATAAATTAGTGGTTAAAACCATAATAAAAAACACAATAAGGATGTATAAGGATGCTAGTTGGTTTGGCGTAAATGATAAAGTACTTAATAGGTATTAGAGAGATCTTTAAAATAGATATAAGGGGGAATCATAATGTATGTAAAAAACCATATGTTATCAAAAGAAAAATTGACAACGGTATCTTTACATGAAAACATTAGTAGTGCATTAGAAAAGATAAATAAAGGAGATTTTCTATCTTTACCTGTTCTGGATGGGGATGAATTTAAAGGGATTTTAATGAAAGAGGCTATTTATAGGTATTATTTTAATACTGAATGTATGGATAAGGATAAGTTTTTAACTGGCACTAAGGTTGAAGAACTATACAATGATAATTATAAATCTATAAAAGAAAATGAATTAACAGAAAATGCCTCATATTTATTGAAAGAAGTGAGGACTCCATTTTTACCTGTATTTAATTCCGAAAACAAGTTTGTAGGAATTTTGACTCATACTTCAATTTTTAATGCATTTTCAGAAATTTTTGGATTAGATAATGGAACAAGAATAGTAGTTAATATGTTTGATATACCAGGTCAATTAGCTAAATTGACAGAAATTATTAAGAAAGAAAATATAAATATATTAAATTTTGCAGTAGTAGATGCTAAGGTACTAGATGTTTATAGAGTAATAATTCGTGTTGATACAGAGAATGTAGATGATCTTATAGGAAAAATAGATAAAGCAGGATTTAAGATAGGAGAAATAACAAAATAGTACAAAATGTATAATTTATTTTAAAATGGGAAAAATATCCCTTTAGATAGTATTGGAGGGATATTTATGAAAAGACGAAATGGTATTTTAATATTTCTATTTTGCGGAGTATTATTTATAACATCCTTTATATATGGCTATAAGATGATGGGTAATCGGGTTAATAAAAAACCTCTACTCATAGGTGAGAATTCAAAAAAGGATAATCTAGATGATGATAATGAATTAGAAATATTAAAAGAAGAAAGAATAATTTCACCTAATACTTTTGTTGAAAAAAAGATTCATTATAATTTATGTAACCACGATATTACAAAACTTAATAATGTAGATGATGAAATAATAAATATGACTGAAAAACAGTACCGAGAATATATGAAAGAAAACTATCCAAATATAAAAATTATTTCTTTTTCTACTAAGGAAATATTGTTAAGAGAAGAAAGAAATCATCTATGCCCAAATCATTACATAATAGGCGAATCTAATGGCAAGATTGCAATCTATGGTATAGATGAAAATGGAGATAAGTTTTTAGATAAGGTATTTAGTAATTATCCCATTTCGCTTTTAAAAGAAGTGGACCAAGAAAAACTTATAAAAGGCATATTAGTTGATAGTGAAGAAGAACTATCTGATGTATTAGAGAATTTCATATCCTAAAATAAAACTAAGTTAGAATTTCTAACTTAGTTTTTCTTCTAAAATGTGTTAATATATTATATAGCATCTTTGAAAGGAGAGTCATATGATTATACTTGGAATAGACCCAGGGTTAGCAATAGTTGGATATGGTGTTGTGGAATACATAGGAAATAAATATAAAGCTATAGATTATGGATGCATAACTACAGGTTCGGAAATATTATTTCCTGAAAGGTTAAAGATCATATATGATGAAATGTTATTTCTTATAGATAAATATAAACCTGAGGATGTGGCAATGGAAGAGCTGTTTTTTAATAAGAATGTTAAAACAGCAATCAAAGTAGGACAAGCAAGGGGAGTCGAGGTTTTAGCTATTATAAATAAAGGGCTAGAGGTTTATGAATACACTCCTTTACAAATAAAACAATCAGTGGTTGGCTATGGAAGAGCAGAAAAAAGGCAGGTACAAGAAATGGTAAAGCTATTATTAAATTTAAAAGAAATACCCAAACCAGATGATGCAGCTGATGCATTAGCGGTAGCAATATGTCATAGCAGCTGTTTGAATTTTAAGGATATGTTTAAAATGAAATAATAAAGGGTGATGGATTTGTATGAATACATAATGGGAAAAGTTGTAGGAATTAAAGAGGATTATATAGTTTTGGATAATGGTGGAATAGGATATAAGATTTTTACCTCAAGGAATTCCTTAGGGAATTTAAAGATTAATGAAATGATTACTATGTATATTTACTTCAATTTACGAGAAGATGGCGTCTATCTTTATGGTTTTACTACTGAAGAGGAATTAGATATGTTTAATATGCTTCTTTTAGTCTCCAAAGTTGGTCCCAAGGTAGGTTTAGGTATATTGTCAACCTTAACACCAGGTCAAATAAAGTTGGCTATATTAAATAGTGATTCTAATGTTCTTTGTAATGCACCAGGTGTTGGGAAAAAAACTGCTGGTAGGATAATTCTTGAGTTGAAAGATAGAATAGATGATAATGACATTGGTGAGAATACTGATATTATAGAAGGCGTTGATATGGTAGAAACAGCAATCCGTGGTTTAATGTCTTTAGGCTACACTAGGGGTGAAATACAAAGAGTATTGAATAAAATAGATACTAGCAGTATGGATACAGAGGATATTATAAGAGAAACCCTTAAGAGACTATCAAAACAATAAAGAAAGGTATTGATATAAATGGATAGAACTAATGAGAGAATCATTACAAGTTCAGTTCAGGTGGAAGACATGGATAATGAGATTACCTTAAGACCAAAATGGATTGATGAATATATTGGTCAGGATAAAGCCAAGGAAAAATTGAAGATATTTATACAAGCTGCTAAGGAGAGAAAAGAGCCTTTAGATCATGTATTACTTTACGGACCACCAGGATTAGGCAAGACTACATTGGCCAATATTATCGCTAATGAGATGGGGGTCAATATAAGGGTTACTTCTGGGCCTGCCATAGAAAGACCGGGAGATTTAGCAAGTATATTGACTAATTTAGGAGAAGACGATGTATTGTTTATCGATGAAATACATAGGATAAATAGGACCGTAGAGGAAATTCTTTATCCTGCCATGGAGGATTATGCCTTAGACATAATAATCGGTAAAGGGCCAAGTGCTAGGTCCGTACGTTTGGACTTATCTAGGTTTACTTTAATAGGTGCTACTACAAGGGCCGGACTTTTAACTTCGCCATTAAGGGATAGATTTGGAGTAATGCTAAATTTAGATTTATATGATGATTATAGTCTACAAAAAATTGTAAAGCGTTCTTCTAATATATTAAATATTGAAATAGACGATGAAGGGGCTATGGAAATTGCAAAAAGGTCCAGAGGGACCCCAAGAATTGCAAATCGAATTTTAAAAAGAGTTAGGGATTATGCTCAAGTCAAGGAAGATGGAGTTATAACTTATGATGTGGCAAAGAGAGGGCTTGAAGTATTAGAGATAGATGAGCTGGGCTTAGATGAAGTGGATAGAAAGTTAATATTAACTATGATAGAAAACTTTGATGGTGGTCCTGTTGGCTTAGATACTATTTCTGCTGCAACAGGAGAGGAGAGAACTACTATAGAAGATGTTTATGAACCTTTTTTATTGCAAATTGGTTTTATCAATAGAACTCCAAGAGGTAGGACTGTAACAAAAAAAGCATATAATCATTTTAATATTCATTATAAGGATGAGGAATAGAGGTGTTAGAATGAATTCCTTTGGGAAGATACTAATAACTATGGGTGTAGTTTTATTTTTAATTGGCGGCTTACTAATAATTGGTGAAAAGTTTGGCTTGGGTAAATTACCAGGGGATATTTTTATACAAAAAGGTAATTTTACCTTTTTCTTTCCCATTGTATCATGCTTGATTATAAGTTTACTTATAACATTTCTTTTTAATATTTTTAGAAGGTAGGAGATTAACTTGAAGAAAATATATTTGCCCATATTTTTAAGCGTATTATTGATTGAACTTTTAATACCAAATCAATATGTTTCTGCTAATTCATTAGAGAATGATTATTTAAGCATAAAGTTGACAAGCCCTATAGAATCAAAAAATTTAGTAAAACTATATAGTGAAGATGGCTTTGCAATATATAGAAAAGATGATATATTAAATGAATTAGAATATTTTGAAGACCAATATATAAACATTGGTTTAGATGAAGAAGGCAAAATATCAATAATGGATTCTTTTAATAATATTTTATATTCTTTTCGGGATGATAATTTAGCCCTTTCATCTAGAAATGGATATGATAAAAAAATCAAAGTAGAAGATAAAAATTATAGAGATTATATTTATTTTAAAAAGCA
The DNA here is from genome assembly GCA_002398845.1 of Firmicutes bacterium UBA4916. Taxonomy (GTDB): domain Bacteria; phylum Bacillota; class Clostridia; order Tissierellales; family Tepidimicrobiaceae; genus Mt11. The sequence goes on from DHBY01000022.1 coordinate 13,133, forward strand.
AAACAATGAAATAGTAGTATTTAATTATGTAAAACTTGATAACTATCTATATGGAGTGGTACCAAGAGAGATGCCAGCATCTTTTCCTATAGAATCATTAAAGGCTCAGGCTATTGCGGCAAGAACCTATACTTTATTCAATTTAAATAAACATGGGAATGAAGGATACAATCTTTGTGATACTGCTCACTGTCAAGTTTATGATGGTATGGATGGAGAACATGAAGAGACCAATAAAGCCATAGATGAGACAAGTGGAATGGTAATGACTTATAATGGCAATATTATAGATGCACCGTATCATTCTAATAGTGGAGGGTATACAGAGGATGCATTAGAAGTATGGGGCAACAATGTCCCATATTTGACGGCTGTTAATGATGAATATTCACAGGGTTCACCCAATAGTAATTGGTCATTTTCTATGACTTCTGATGAGATCAATATTAGACTTAAAAATAGCGGCATTAATATTGGAAATGTAGTGGATATGGAGGTATTAGAAACTTCACCTAATGGACGGGTTTCAAAGCTTAAAGTATCGGGAACCGCGGGAGAGGAAATTTTAAATAAGGATAAGATAAGACAAGTATTAGGGACTACAGAATTAAAAAGCACTTGGTTTACTGTAAAGAGAGAAGGAGATGATAGGAATACTAAATCTATATATGCAGTAGATGGGGAAAATACAATCCCTCAAATAATAGATTTAGCTAATTCTTATATAATAGATGGTGAGTTAAATAAAAGGCCATCAAGAGGCACAAAATCATCAAATACAGGTGATTTTATAATTGAAGGTAAGGGTTATGGCCATGGAGTTGGAATGAGCCAATGGGGAGCTAAAGGTATGGCTGAATCGGGATATTCATGTGAAGAAATATTAAAACACTATTATACCGGTGTGGAAATTGAAATTAAAGAATAAATAGCAAAGGATGATCAAATGAAAACAGAAGATTTTTACTATGATTTACCTGAAAGTTTAATTGCACAACATCCAATAAAAAATAGGGAAGAATCGAAATTGATGGTACTAGATAAAGAAACAGGAGGTATTGAACATAGAAAATTTAAAGATATAATTGATTATTTAGATAAGGAAGATTGCCTTGTATTAAATGATACTAGGGTAATACCTGCAAGATTGTTTGGAACTAGAGAGGGAAAAGATGAGAAAATTGAATTTTTGTTATTGCGTAAGGTTGAAGGTGATAAGTGGGAAACCCTTGTAAAACCGGGGAAAAAGGTTAAACCCTCTAATAGGATAATCTTTGGTGATGGGACTTTAAAAGCTGATGTACTAAGTATAGAAGAAGATGGGACTAGGATAGTCCAATTTGAATATGATGGGATATTTGAAGAAATATTGGATAAATTAGGAGAAATGCCTTTACCCCCTTATATTAAAGAAAGATTAGAGGAAAAAGAAAGGTACCAAACAGTCTATTCAAAGCATAAAGGATCTGCGGCAGCTCCAACGGCAGGACTCCATTTTACCGAAGATTTGTTAAGGAGAATTGAGGAAAAGGGTGTAGAGATTGTATTTTTAACTCTCCATGTAGGATTAGGTACTTTTAGGCCTGTAAAAGTAGAAAATATTGAACAACATCATATGCACTCTGAATATTATGAAATTTCTAAGGAGGCAGCAGAAAAAATAAATAGAGTTAAGAAAAATAATGGAAAGATTATATCCGTTGGCACTACTAGCACTAGAACCTTAGAGACTGTAGCAAATTCTGATGGGATGATTATTCCCGGGAAAGGTTGGACTGATATTTTCATTTACCCTGGTTATAAGTTTAAAGTTGTGGATAAACTCATAACCAATTTCCATCTACCAGAGTCTACTCTTTTAATGTTGGTTAGTGCGTTAGCAGGAAGAGAAAATATTTTAAATGCGTATAATAAGGCAATAGAAAATGATTATAGATTTTTTAGTTTTGGAGATGCAATGTTTATAAAATAGCAGGAGGATTGTTATGGCAATAAAGTTTAAAGTATTAAAAGAATCAACAGAGACTAAGGCAAGATTAGGGGAAATAGAAACTCCCCATGGAATTATTGAAACACCAATATTTATGCCTGTTGGTACTAGGGCTACTGTAAAAGCTATGACGCCAGAAGAAGTTAAAGATTTAGGGGCACAGATAATATTAAGTAATACTTATCACTTATATTTAAGACCAGGGCATAAGCTTATAGAAGAAGCAGGAGGTTTACATAAGTTTATGAATTGGTATGGACCAATTTTAACAGATAGTGGAGGATTTCAAGTTTTTAGTTTAGGTGATTTAAGAAAGATTTCGGAGGAAGGAGTGGAGTTTAGGTCCCATATTGATGGGTCTAAGCATTTTATTAGTCCTGAAAAATCTATAGAAATACAAAACTCCCTAGGCTCTGATATTATGATGGCATTTGATGAATGTACTCCTTATCCTTCTACCTATGAGTATTCAAAGAAATCCATGGAGAGGACTTCAAGATGGGCAAAAAGATGTAAAGATTATCATAAAGACTGGGAAAAGCAAGGATTATTTGGTATAATACAAGGTGGTATGTATAAAGACTTAAGAGAACAAAGTGCAAAAGAGATTACAGATATAGGCTTTCCTGGTTATGCTATTGGCGGATTAAGCGTAGGAGAACCAAAAGATTTAATGTGCGAAATGCTGGATTTTACCACACAATTGCTGCCTAAAGATAAGCCTAGATACTTAATGGGAGTAGGTTCGCCAGATTATCTTTTTGAGGCTGTTATTAGTGGAATAGATATGGCAGATTGTGTGCTTCCAACTCGTATTGCAAGGAATGGCACAGTAATGACTAGTCAAGGTAGATTAACCATTAGAAATGCTAAATACGCAAGGGATTTTACCAAGCTAGATCCTGAATGTGATTGCTATGCTTGCACTAATTATTCTAGAGCTTATATTAGGCATTTATTCAATGTAAATGAAATACTTGGTGCTAGACTTGCTACTACCCATAATTTATATTTTTTAATAAAACTTATGGAAAATATTAGAAATGCAATTAAAGAAGACAGGTTGTTAGAATATAAAGAAGAATTCTATAAAAAATATGGATATATAGATTAAATAAAGAAGGATTTTTAATATATTTGTTGAATATAAAATAAAGAATAAAAGAAAAAAGGAGGTAGTGTTTATGCAAATATTTGCAGCAGCAAACACAGGAGGATCATCAGGTTGGGGAGGTTTTATAATGCTAATAGCGTTTTTCGCTATTTTCTATGTATTCGCTATAAGACCTCAGAAAAAAAGAGAAAAAGAAATTAGATCAATGAGGGAAAGTTTAAGAGTTGGGGATGAAATAGTAACTATAGGGGGTATTTATGGAAAGATAATAAAACTAAAAGAAGATATTGTTACTATTGAAGTCGGCCCTAACAAGGTTAAAATCGATGTAACAAAATGGGCTGTGGGTTCTGCAGTCAATAAAAAGAATACAAAAGAAAACAAAGAAGACAAAAAAGAGGACAAAAAAGAAGAAAACAAAGAAGATAAAAAAGAAGATAAAGAATAAAAAAGAAAGCTTCCTTTTACGAAGGAAGTTTTTTTATAGGATGAAATTAGTAATAAATTCCGCCTCTGTTAAATAAATTTAAAGTAGGAACAGGAGGTGGATTATATGAAAAATAAAAGCTTAAATCATGGAGCCTATATTTTAAAAAGCTTATTATTGTCTTTTATTTCTACTTTTATTCTAGTAATAGTAATATCACTTTTACTAACTTATACACCACTAAAGGAATCAAGGATACCCCTATTAAACACAATAATTATGATAGTAAGTATAGCAGTGGGCAGTATTTATATTGCAGTTAAGATTGGAGAAAAAGGATGGATGAATGGAGGTATAGTAGGAGTTTTATACTTTTTGATTTTGGTATTTTTAAACTATTTATTTATTAGACCATTTAATATGGATCTATATTCACTTAGTAAACTTTTTATTTCCCTGATAGTGGGAATTATTGGTGGTGTAATAGGTATAAATGTAAAATAAAACTTTATAAACTCATGATTTTGTGTTATAATCATAAAAGTATAAATTCAGTTTTGAGGAGGTAATAATATGAAGCATATAAAAACTATATCTGGGAGTAATCTAAAAAATACTTTGGCTAAAGGTGGATGTGGGGAATGTCGTACTTCTTGTCAATCTGCATGTAAAACCTCATGTACAGTAGGAAACCAAAAGTGTGAAAATAGATAAACTCTAAAGGCGGTGGTTTTAACCACTCCTTTTTAATTTAATTGAAGTCTACACTTAGGAGGATTATTATGTCAAATAAAGAAAGAATTCATAAATATATTTTAAATAATAAAAACATTGTACTAGATATAAATAGTGGATCTGTTCATTTAGTTGATGATGTAGTTTATGATATACTCGATTACTATGAAAATCACACATTAGAAGAAATAATATCTTTTTTGAAGGACAGATATGATGAGAAAAATATAATTGAAGCTTATAAAGAGATAATGATATTAGAGAAAGAAGGGGTTTTATATTCTGAAGAATCTGATATCAGTAATCTAAAATATAATGAGGAAAATGTAATCAAAGCCCTTTGCCTTCATGTAGCCCACGATTGCAATTTAAGATGCAGCTACTGCTTTGCGTCGCAAGGAGACTTCAAAGGGGACAGGTCGTTGATGACTTTAGATGTAGGGAAAAGAGCATTGGAGTTTTTAATAGAAAACTCAGGAAATAGAAGAAATTTAGAAGTAGATTTTTTTGGCGGAGAACCTTTGATGAATTTCGATTTGGTTAAAGAATTAGTTAAGTATGGTAGAAGTCTAGAAGGAGAACACAATAAAAATTTTAGATTTACTATAACTACTAATGGAATACTTTTAGACGAAGATAAAATGGATTTTATAAATGAAAATATGGACAATGTAGTATTGAGTCTTGATGGTAGAAAAGAGATAAATGATAAAATGAGAAAGACAATCTCAGGGGATGGCAGTTATGATATTATCCTTCCTAAGTTTCAAGAGATGGCTAATAAAAGGGGCGATAAAGATTACTATATTAGAGGTACTTTTACAAGCTATAATCTTGATTTTTCTAAAGATGCTTTGGATTTTTATGATAAGGGATTTAAAAAGATATCCATTGAGCCAGTAGTTACTTCACCAGATATGGATTATGCTTTAAGGGAAGAACATATGGAACAGATACTAAAAGAATATGAAGATTTTTCAAAGGAATATATCAAAATAAAGAAAAAAGATAAAGACTTTTTGTTTTTCCACTTTATGATTGACTTGAAACAAGGCCCTTGCCTAATAAAAAGAGCCATTGGATGTGGAGCAGGTTCTGAATATATGGCAGTAACACCTCAAGGGGATTTATATCCTTGTCATCAATTTGTTGGAAATGAAGATTTTAAAATAGGAAATGTATTTGATGGGGTTTCAAATACTAAAATAAGGGAAGAATTTAAAAAAGCCAATGTTTATAATAAAGATAAATGTAGAAATTGTTGGGCAAGATTTTATTGTAGTGGTGGCTGCCATGCCAATGCTTATAATTATCACAAGGATATAATGAAACCTTATGAAATTGGCTGTGAGATGGAAAAGAAAAGGATTGAATGTGCCATTTCAATATTGGCAAATATGGAAGAATAGATTATACTTTATAGACAAAAATAGATAAATAAAGGAACAAAAAAGTTAACGCTTAATTTTGTATATGGGAGGTAATAGTAATGAATATGAAAAAAACCATACTGTTTATACTAATTATTGCTATGGTGACTTTAGCTTCTTATACAGCAATAAATGGTATAGAAGTTGGGAAATTGAAGATCAATAAAGCTAGGGATTCAATTGATCTAGGCCTTGATTTAGCTGGAGGAGTATATGTGGTTCTAGAGGCTCAGACAGATCTAAAAGGGGCAGAGTTAGACAAAGCTATGGATCAGACGATTATGGTAATCAATAAAAGGGTAGATGGATTAGGAGTTGCTGAGCCAAGTATAGTAAAGGAAAGTAGTAAAAGGATAAGAGTAGAGCTAGCAGGTATTGATAATCCACAGGAAGCCATAGATATAATTGGTAAAACTGCTCAATTGCAATTTTTAGACCCACAAGGTAATGAGGTTCTAAATGGTAAAAACGTAAAAGCATCAGACGCTAGATATCAACAAACTGAAGCAGGAAATAAACCAGTAGTATCTTTAGAGCTTGATAAAGATGGAGCAAAAAAGTTTGCAGATGCAACCGAGGAATTATCCAAAAAACAAAACGCAGGCGAAAAAATTATATACATCATGTTAGACGGTGAAATAATATCTGCACCAATAGTAGAGGAGCCCATTGCAGATGGAAGATGTGTAATCTCAGGAAAATTTACTATTGATGAAGCTAATGAGTTAGCAAATTTAATTAGGGCTGGTTCATTACCAGTGGAAATGAAGGCTTTACAATCAAGAGTAATTGGACCTACTTTAGGTTTGGAAGCTCTCGATAAGAGTATTAAAGCTGGGGCTATTGCGATTTTGCTTATTTTCTTATTTATGTTAGTTTATTATAAGATACCAGGTTTAGTTGCCGATATTGGACTTGCTATCTATACTTTAATAGTTATTTATTCTATGAAACTTTTAGGTGTTAAATTAACATTACCAGGTATTGCAGGCCTTATATTATCTATCGGTATGGCGGTAGATGCTAATGTGTTAATTTTTGAAAGAATAAAGGAAGAATTAAGGAATGGGAAATCCATAAGAGCTGCTATTGATCATGGATTTAAAAGAGCTTTAACTTCAGTTTTAGACTCCAATATAACTACTTTAATAGCTGGTGTGGTTCTTTATTATTTCGGTATTGGGCCTATTAAAGGATTTGGAGTTACATTGATACTAGGTATTATTGCATCTATGATAACAGCAGTACTTATAACCAAACATTTGTTAAAATTAACAGTCGATATGACTAATACTAAGAATACAAAACTATATGGCGCGTAAGGGGTGAGAGCATGAACGTTATTAAAAATAGAAAAATATTTTATGGTATTTCTTTAGCAATTATTATAGTTGGTTTAATAATGATTGCTACTAAGGGATTAAATTATGGAATAGATTTTACAGGTGGAACATCTATACAGATTAAAATAGGGAAGATGATAACTGTAGATGAAGCTAGAGAAATAATGAATGAATATGATAAAGAAGCTAGCATTGTTCACGTAGGGAAAAGTAAAGATGAGATAATTATAAAAAGTAGTAAAAATTTTAACAATAATGAAGTAAATGATATAATAGACAAATTTGTAGCAAAATTTGATATTAAGGATAGACAGTTTCAATCAGAAAAATTTGAATCTACAATGGGAAATGAAATAAAGCAAAGAGCCTTATTATCAATTGCTATTGCATCAATAGCCATGTTAGCTTATATAACCTGGAGATTTGAATTTAAGTTTGCTGTGGCAGCAATTATTGCTTTAATTCATGACGTATTAGTAACATTGTCAGTGTATGCAATTTTCAGGATACCAGCAAATAGTGCTTTTATTGCAGCAATACTTACAATACTTGGTTATTCAATTAATGATACTATAGTAATATTTGATAGGATTAGAGAAGAAACTAAGCTAAATCCAAGACAGACTGTAGAAGACACAATAAATGGCAGTATTAAAAAATCCTTAACTAGAACTATAAATACTTCTTTAACGACTTTGATATCTGTGGTAATCCTTTATATAGTAGGGGTCGAAGATGTAAAGGTTCTTGCATTACCTCTTATCTTCGGAATAATTACAGGAACTTATTCATCCCTATTTATTGCCAGCCCAATATGGTATGGGTTGAAAAACAGAGGAAAATTAAATACTAAAAAAGCATAAAACTGCCTACTTGGCAGTTTTATGTAATTAATCCTTTAAATTTGGGTAAAAGTCTTGTAATATAAGATTAGCAAAGACAAAAGGAGGAAGACCATGGAAAAAGGATTTATTTTTTCATTAATATTTGCAGCTATAGTGGCTGTATTTGCTTTAAATAATGCAGATAAGGTATTAATAGACTTTTTGTTTACAAAGGTAGAGATTTCCCAAGCAATTGTAATATTTGCATCGGCTATATTAGGTGCTGTAACTGTATCAATACTAGGTTTATTTAAAAATCTTAAATTCAAAAAAGAAGTTAAGGAGTTAAATAAAAAGGTTGATTCAATTGAAACTGAAAGAAAAAACTTAGAATTATTACTAGAAGAAAGAGGAGAAGAGATCAAATCCTTAAAAGATAAAGCTATAATTGATGATACATATGTTGAGGAAAATGATACAATCATAAATAAATAGTTTTTATATAACTAGTGACAAATAGGAGTGAATAGCATTTGGAAAGATGGTTTTTAAGAAATGTAAAGGCAGACTTAAATAAAATGTCTGAGGTTTTAGGGATAAGTAAACTACTATGTAAAATCATGGTAAATAGGGATGTTTCGGATTATGGATTAATGAATAGTTTTATTAGTCCTACTTTAGATAAACTGCATAATCCAAGACTTATGAAGGATATAGACATTGGTGTAGGAATCATAAAGGAAAGCATACTTAAAGGTGAAAAGATACGGATTTCTGGAGATTATGACCAGGATGGAAATTCATCTATCCTAACTTTATATAAAGGAATGAAAAGATGTAATGCAAATGTGGACTATGTTATTCCGCATAGAATCACAGATGGATATGGGATAAATAAAAGGATAGTTGAAGAAGCTAAAAAAGATGGAATTAATGCAATAATTACTTGTGATAATGGTATATCTGCGTTTGAGCCAATAAAGCTTGCTAAAGAATTAGGAATGAAAATCATAGTAGCAGATCACCATGATATACCTTATATTGAAGATGAAAAAGGATGTAAAGAATACCATTTGCCTGAAGCAGATGCTGTTATAGACCCTAAGAGACATGATTGTAATTATCCTTTTAAAGAACTATGTGGTGCTGGAATAGCTTTTAAATTTATACAAGTTCTATATGAAGAGATGGGAATTGATATAAAAGAATCTTATGAGTTACTGGAGTTTGTAGCCATGGGAACGGTCTGTGATGTAGTTAATCTTGTAGATGAAAATAGGGTTATAGTAAAAGAAGGTCTTAAGAGGATAAATAGGACAAGTAATATTGGTTTAAAGGCTCTTATTAAGGCCACAGGATTAGAGGGCAAGACAATTAGTACATACTCCTTAGGGTTTGTAATGGGGCCTTGCATTAATGCCTCTGGGAGGCTAGATAGTGCTGACATTGCTGCGGAATTATTTTTAACTGATAATCTAGAAAAAGCTGATGAATATGCAAATAGGCTTCATATGCTAAATGAAGAAAGAAAATCTATGACCAAAGAAGGCTTTGATAAAGTTGTTAAAAGCATTGAATTAGGAGAATTTAAAGATGAAAAAGTTTTAGTGATATACGAGCCAAGTATTCATGAAAGTATAGCGGGTATTATTGCTGGCAGAATTAAGGATAAATATTATAGACCAACTATAATTTTAACAGAATCTAAAGATGAAGGTAGGGCCAAAGGCTCTGGAAGATCTATAGAAGAATATAATATGTTTGAAGAAATATCCAAGACTAAGGATTTGTTGACTTCTTTTGGGGGACATCCTATGGCTGCTGGCTTATCTTTAGATATTTCAAATATAGATAATTTTAGGGAAAGATTAAATAGACAAGCTTCCTTAACTAAAGAAGATTTACTACCAAAAGTATATATTGATATGCATCTGCCATTAGATTATATTAGCTTTGATTTAGTTAACGAATTAAAGTTTTTAGAACCTTTTGGGAAGGGAAATTCTAAGCCATTGTTTGCTGAAAAAAATATTAGCGTTAAAAAAGGTTTTATACTAGGTAAAAATAAAAATGTATTAAAGCTAATACTATTAACAAAAAGTGGTAGTACTATAGAAGGTCTTTACTTTGGTGATATAGATGAATTTCAAAGCTTTCTAATTAGGAAGTTTGGGAAAGAAGAAATAAACAAGATGTATATGGGTTTAAAAAACAAAATTCAATTAGATATGGTATATTCACCAAAAATAAATGAATATATGGGAAGTAGAAATTTACAGATTATAATACAAAATTATAGGTAATTATTAATATTATATAAGTAAATATGAAATTTAACTAAATTTTAAAATAAATAATGAAAAAAATTTAATATTAGTATATAATTGTATAATATATCTCTATATGAGATTTATTTTGACAATAAAGGTTAGAATACTTAAAAACCTTGCAACAAAGTATTTTAAAATATTACTAATCTAAAGACATAAATTAGATTAAGCAGGTGAAAATGATGATTGAAAATTTACTGTTGAAGATAGAGCAGTATAATCCACATGCTGATATGAAACAAATTATAAAAGCTTATAATTTTGCAGAATCTGCCCATGAAGGTCAATTTAGAAATTCAGGGGAGAGATACTTTGTGCATCCATATAATGTGGCTATGATACTCGCAGAATTAAATATGGATGCTACAACTATTATTGCGGGGCTACTTCATGATGTATTAGAAGATACCGATGTTACCTATGATACTTTGGTAGTGGAATTTGGTGAAGATGTTGCAAACTTAGTAGAAGGAGTAACAAAGTTAAAAAAATTACAGTATAAAACTAAGCAGGAAAATCAAGCTGAAAATTTAAGAAAAATGGTTATGGCCATGGCTAAGGATATTAGAGTAATAATCATTAAGTTAGCCGACCGACTTCACAATATGAGGACTTTAGAATATATGAGTGAAGAAAAAAAGAAAGAAAAAGCTTTGGAAACCTTAGAAATATATGCTCCATTAGCACATAGACTAGGAATGTCTAAAATCAAATGGGAGCTAGAAGATTTATCCCTAAGACATTTAAATCCTGAGGGATACTATGATTTAGTAGATAAAGTATCTAAGAGAAGAAAAGAGCGAGAAGCTTATATCCAAAAGATAATAGATGAATTAGACGAAAAGTTAGGGGAAATGAATATTTCAAGGGATATAAGTGGTAGACCAAAAAGCTTTTATAGTATATACAAAAAGATGGTATATCAGAATAAATCTTTTGAGCAAATATTTGATTTAACTGCCATAAGGGTCATTGTGGATACTATAAAAGATTGTTATGGAGTTCTAGGCATAGTTCATACCATGTGGAAACCAATTCCAGGTAGGTTTAAAGATTATATAGCTATGCCTAAACCCAATATGTATCAGTCTCTCCACACTACAGTCATTGGGCCAGAAGGAGAGATATTCGAAGTACAAATAAGAACTTGGGATATGCACAGAACGGCAGAATATGGGATTGCAGCCCATTGGAAATATAAAGAAGGTATTGTTAAAACAGATAATTTTGATGAAAAACTTACTTGGTTAAGGCAGTTATTAGAATGGCAAAAAGATTTAAAGGATCCAAAAGAGTTTATGGAAACTTTAAAAATAGATTTTTTTACTGATGAAGTTTTTGTTTTTACGCCTAAAGGGGATGTTATCAATTTGCCAAATGGGTCTACTCCTATAGATTTTGCTTATAAAGTTCATACGGCTGTGGGAAACAATTGTGTCGGAGCAAAAGTTGATGGGAGAATAGTACCTTTAGATTATAAACTCAAAAATGGTAATATCGTAGAGGTATTAACAGCAGCTAGCGGCAGCGGCCCTAGCAGGGATTGGCTTAAAATAGTAAAAAGCAGCCAAGCTAAAAATAAAATCCGACAATGGTTCAAAAGAGAAGAAAGAGACTTAAATATTAATAAAGGTAAAGAAATGCTAGAAAAAGAGATTAAAAGGCAAGGCTATAAATTGACAGAGGTTTTAAAAGAAGATTGGCTAAAAAACATTGCAAATAAATTGAGTTTAAGTAGTTCTGATGATTTATATGCGAGCCTAGGATATGGAAGCGTAACTTTATCTCAAGTTGTACCCCGATTAAAAGAATTTCATAAAGAGCACTATCAAATTAGAGATGAAAAAGCTTTTGTTGAAACAAAACTAAAAGAACAAAATACAACTAAAAAAGAAAAAAAATTTACGCAAGGTATTAATGTAACAGGTGTAGACAATATTAAGGTTAGATTTTCTAAGTGTTGTAATCCGGTACCTGGGGATGAAATAGTCGGTTATATTACAAGAGGCAGGGGAGTATCTATACATCGAAAGGACTGTCCTAATGTTGCTGATCTAGATGGACAAGAAAGGTTTATAGATGTGGAATGGGCCACTAGTGATAAGGCCGAATACCCAGCCGAAATACAGATAAAGGCAACAGATAGGCCAGGGCTATTAACCGAGATTACTCAGAGGATTACCGATTCTAATCTAAGCCTTTTATCCTTAAATGCTAGGACAAATAAGGAAACGCTAGTTATAATCAATATGACTTTGGAAATAAAAAATGTAGAACAATTGCGAGAATTGATGAAAAAAATCAGAAGATTAAAGGGAGTTATCGATGTATATAGAGTAACCAGTTAAGGAAGGTGTATTAGATGAGAGCTGTAGTTCAAAGGGTACTTGATGCTGATGTTAAAGTTAATGGAAATATAGTTGGACAAATAAATAAGGGATTATTAGTTTTTCTTGGCGTAGGAGAAGACGATGATAATACAGATTTAGAATATATGGTAGATAAAATTTTGGGACTAAGAATATTTGAAGATGATAATGGAAAGATGAATCTATCCCTTATGGATACCCATGGAGAGATTTTAATTGTATCCCAATTTACCTTATATGGAGATGTTAGAAAAGGTAAAAGACCAAGTTTTTCGACTTCAGCACATCCTAAAATTGCAGAAAATATGTATAATGAATTTATTGAAAAATGTAAGGAAAAGGGATTAAAGACTGAGGTAGGGGTTTTTGGAGCCCATATGGAAGTTGGGCTTACAAATGATGGACCTGTTACTATATTAATTGATAGTAAGAAAACTTTTTAGGAGGGATTTTATTGAAAGTTGTAAGAATACCTGCAGGAATTTATGCTGCTAACTGTTATCTAGTTTATTCTGAAGACAGCAAAGAGGGAATAGTAATCGACCCAGGTGGAGATGCAGATGATATTATAGCTCAAATAAAAAAATTGGGTTTAGATATTAAATATATACTACTTACCCATGGCCATGGGGATCATATTGCTGGTATCAATGGACTAAAAGATTATATAAATGTACCAGTGGCTATCCATAAAGATGATGAGTATTTACTAAAAAATGGAGATGAAAATTTATCAAGTATGATGGCAATGGGAACTGTTGAATCATCAGCAGATATACTGCTTGATGATGGAGATGAAATATCCTTTGGGGATCTTACTGCAAGGATAATTCATACGCCAGGCCATACCCCAGGCGGTATTAGCATAAAGATTCAAAATATTTTATTTACAGGAGATACCCTATTTGCTGGTTCTGTTGGAAGAACTGATTTCCCAGGTGGATCTTCTGAAAAGATAATAGATTCAGTTAAAAATAAACTTCTGATTTATCCAGATGATACCATTGTATATCCAGGACATGGTCCATCATCGACTATTAAAAGAGAAAAAACTTCTAATCCTTTTGCAAAGTAAAAAAGAATTAAAAGCCACCTTTTAGGGAATCTTATAACATAGGAGGTGGCTTAAATGACTAAAAAGTCGAGGATTATTCATGATGGTGATAAAAGAGATGTGGATCTACATGATGTATATGAGCTAATAGAAATAGGATTAGATAAAGAAGAAATATCAAATGAACTTGGTATTTCAAAAAAATATATTAAAAAGATGATAGAGGATTTTTACGACGATTATTGAGGAGAATAATTATGATTTATGTCTATTTAGTTGGTCATGATTTCAGATATGAAGTGAATGAATTGATTAAAGCTTTTTTTTTTGGAGAAGATATAGTCTTTATTGACAATAAAGATCAATATGATGGGGAAGGCATACTTATTGAAAATAGCCTTGTCTATAATTTTGGACAATTAAATTCAACTACAATGGTGTATAGAAATAATAAATTAATTTTTAAATATTCTGTAGAAGATATAGAAGGTATGAAGATTGAAGGAGAGGACATAAAAAGAAAGACAAGAATTGGCATTAAAAAAAGTATATATGAAGCATTAACTAATATTTCAGATATCACAGCACCTTGGGGAGTCTTAACAGGGATTAGACCAGTAAAAATAGTTCATGGTTTATTAGATGAAGGGGTGGCAGATGAAGAAATACTCAATATAATGACTAATCAATATAAGCTATTTCCAGAGAAAGCTAATCTAATACTAAATATTGCTAAGAAACAAAGAAAATATCTATATCCCCTAGATGAAAATAGATTTAGTCTATATGTAGATATTCCTTTTTGTCCTACTAGATGCTTATATTGTTCTTTTCCCACTTGTAGTATTGATAGGTATATTGATTATGTAGACAGATATATGGATAATCTAATCTATGAAATTGATAGAATTAGTGAATTGATGAAAAACAAGCAAATTTCAACAGTCTATATAGGAGGAGGAACTCCTACTTCAATTCCTGTAAAAAACCTTGAAAAAATAATACAAGCCATATACAAAGATTTTGGGAAAAAGAAAATAAAAGAAATAACTGTGGAAGCAGGCAGACCAGATACTATCAATAGAGAAATGTTGGAGATGTTAAGTAAAAATGAGATAGATAGAATAAGCATCAATCCTCAAACTATGAATGATAAGACATTAAAACTTATAGGTAGAAAACATAGTAGTCAAGAAATAGCAAATGCTTATTATCTAGCAAAAGAAATTGGATTTAATGTAATAAATATGGATTTAATAATAGGCCTTCCTTCTGAAGGATTAGAAGAAGTTAGAAATACTTTGAAAGAAATAAAAAATTTGAATCCAGAAAATCTTACAGTGCATACATTATCCATAAAGAGGGGTTCAAAATTTAAGGAAAAGATGGATGAATACCATTTGGAGAGCCAAAACATTATAGAAAAAATGTTAGATGAAACAAGGTGTTTTGCACATAATATGGGGCTTAGCCCTTATTATCTATATAGGCAAAAGCAAACCATGGGTAATTTTGAGAATATTGGTTACTCTAAAGAAGGCAAGGAATGTATTTATAATATTGCAATGATGGAAGAAAAAGAGACCATAATGGCAGCAGGAGTGGGAGCAGTTTCTAAAATATTTTATCCAAAGGAAAATAGGATAGAAAGAGTACCCAATGTTAAGAGCCTAGAAGAATACTTAAATAGAACCGAAGAGATGATAGAAAGAAAATTGCTTAGTCTAGAAATTAAATAGCTATAATTTTTAACTATCTTGACACCACCCTAAATATATCTTATAATGATTAAAATATAGAAAACTATGAAGAGGAATAGTAATTGAATCCCTTAGCTATAGAGAGTCGGATAAGGTGGAAACCGATGCTAATATTTAATGAAGACAACTCAGAGTTAACAAACTTGGTTTGTTCGCATATTTTGCGTTATCAGTTTAAGTGAGGTAAGCCTAATTAGGGTGGCACCGCGAGAATTAACCTCTCGTCCCTGAAATTCAGAGATGAGGGGTTTTATTATTTTAGGGAGGTATAAAAAGTGAGAGAAAAAATGGGAGATTTAAGAAGAACCCATATGTGTGGGAACTTAAGGATTTCAAATGTAGATGAAGAAGTAACTTTAATGGGTTGGGTTCAAAGAGAGAGAAATTTAGGTTCATTGATATTTGTTGATTTAAGAGATACAACAGGAATTTGTCAAATAGTATTTGACAGCACAGTATCACAAAAGATATTCGAAAAAGCTGAGAAGGTAAGATCCGAATATGTATTAGCCATTAAAGGTAAGGTAAGGGAAAGAGAATCTAAGAATATGGATATTCCTACGGGAGAAATTGAAATATTAGCAGAAGAGTTAAAAATTCTAGATGAGGCTGAAACACCACCTATTTATATTAAAGATGATGATAATGTTTCAGAAACTATGAGATTGAAATATAGATATTTAGATTTAAGAAAACCGTCTATGCAAAACAATTTAAAGATGAGACATAAAACTGCTAAATTAGTTAGGGATTTTTTAGATGAGAACCATTTTGTGGAAATAGAAACCCCAATGTTAACAAAACCTACACCAGAAGGGGCAAGAGACTATTTAGTGCCAAGTAGAGTAAATGCAGGTCATTTTTATGCATTACCACAATCACCACAGCTTATGAAACAGCTTTTAATGGTATCAGGTATGGATAGATACTATCAAATAGTCAGATGCTTTAGAGACGAAGATTTAAGGGCAAATAGACAACCAGAGTTCACTCAGATAGATATGGAAATGTCCTTTGTAGATGTTGATGATGTAATAGAGGTAAATGAAAGATTATTATATAGATTATTTAAGGAATTAAAAGGCATAGAAATAAAACTACCTATTCAAAGGATGACTTATAAAGAATCTATGGAAAGGTTTGGCGTGGATAAACCTGATTTAAGATTTGGTTTTGAGCTTGTGAACATTTCTGATATAGTAGAGCATTCAGAGTTTAAAGTATTTAGCGGAACTATTAATAATAATGGATGCGTAAGAGGTATTAATGTAAAAGGCCATGGAAATGAGTTTACAAGAAAGGATATTTCTAAATTAGAAGATTATGTAAAGACATTTGGTGCTAAAGGATTAGCATGGATTAAGATAACTGATGATGGAATTACTTCACCTATTGCTAAGTTTTTATCTAAAGAAGAATTGGATAATATAATAGATAGGATGAATGGAGAAAAAGGGGATTTACTATTATTTGTAGCGGACAAATCAGTTGTTGTATTTGATAGTTTAGGAAACCTTAGAAACGAAGTAGCTAGAAAACTTAATATAATTGATAAAGATGATATGAAATTAGTATGGATTGTTGAATTCCCATTATTTGAATATGATGAAGAAGAGAAAAGATATGTAGCAAAACACCATCCATTTACTCATCCAATGGAAGAAGATATCGATCTATTGGAAACAGAACCAGAGAAAGTAAGAGCTAAGGCTTATGATATAGTTATAAATGGAGATGAAATGGGAGGGGGAAGTATTAGGATAAGCGATCCAGATTTGCAACAAAGAATGTTTAAGGCTCTTGGCTTTTCTAAAGAAGAAGCTTGGAACAAATTTGGATTTTTATTGGAAGCGTTTAAATATGGAACTCCTCCTCATGGTGGTTTAGCTTATGGTTTTGATAGATTAATAATGCTTTTAACAAATAGCTCCAATATAAAAGATGTTATCGCTTTTCCAAAGACTCAATCGGCTACTTGCCTATTAACAAATGCTCCTTCAGAAGTTTCAAAAGAGCAGCTAAAGGAAGTTCATATAGAATTGGATTTAAAATAAGCTTAGATAGGAGTGCTCATCTTGAGTGCTCCTTAAGTATAATAATTTCGTAGTGAATGAAAGGAGATATGAATGGAGGGACAATTTTCTAGAACTGAACTACTATTAGGAAAGAAAGGTATGGAGAAATTAAAGAAATCGAAGGTTGCAGTATTCGGAATTGGTGGGGTTGGCTCCTTTGCTGCAGAAGCTTTGGTTAGATCTGGAATAGGTAACATTGTTCTTATAGATTATGATATAATAGATGCGTCTAATTTAAATAGACAAATCCATGCTACTTTAAAAACTATAGGTTTAAAAAAAGTAGAGGCAATGAAGGAAAGATTATTAGAAATAAATCCACTTTGTAATGTTACTACAATTAATGAATGTTATACCGATGAAAATAAGGATAGATTGCTAAATTCGGACTATAGTTATATTGTTGATGCTATTGACATGGTATCCTCTAAAATATCTTTAATTGAAAATAGCAAATTATTAAATATACCAATTATCAGCTGCATGGGAGCAGGAAACAAATTAAATCCTACTATGCTTCAAGTTGGAGATATATATAAAACGGATACTTGCCCTTTAGCAAAGACCTTAAGAAAGGAACTTAGGAAAAGAGGAATAAAAAGTTTAAAAGTAGTGTGGTCAAAGGAAAAGCCAATTAAGGTTAATTTGGAAAAAGAAGGAGTTAGAAAAGCAGTTCCTGGAAGCGTTTCTTTTGTACCTTCCGTTGCTGGACTAATACTTGCTTCTGAAGTTATTAAAGATTTAGTATTTGGAGGTGATCCTTATGGAACAGGTGGGATATGTACGCAAGACTTTTAACGGTATGGCTGAAGTAGAAGTAAGACGTATATCTAGTTGTGGCGGAGGATGCAGCAGCTGTGGAGGTTCTTGCAATGTGCCTAATGTGATAGTATCTATTGAAAACCCAATCAATGCAAAAGTAGGAGATTATGTAGAGATTAAGGCCAAGTCGGAAAAAGTTATTAAATATGCATTGATCGTCTATATGATCCCCTTTGCGATGTTAATATTAGGAATAATGCTTGGCATGAATTTATTTCAATCTATGAATATAGCAAATTATGAAACCTATGGTTTTATGGTTGGATTAATATTTTTAGGAATTTCTTTTTTCATAGTGAGAAGGATAGATAATTCAATCAAAAAGAAAAATGAAAACGTTATGGAAATGGTAAAAATTTTGGAATAATAAAATGTAATAGTAAAGGGAGGAAATAAGGTTGACATCAGAAAATAGCAGTAACGAAGCCATAATAAAAAGATTAAGAAGGATAGAAGGTCAAGTGAAAGGTATTCAGAAGATGGTAGAGGAAGGGAAATACTGTGGAGATATATTAATCCAAATTGCAGCTGTTAGAGCTGCAATGAATTCAGTTGGTGGATTAATACTGGAAAACCATATGAAGGATTGCCTAAAAAATTATTTAGATGGAGAAACAGGGGATGAAGCACTAGATAACTTGGTAGATACAATGGTTAAATACACTAAACAGAACTAGCCTTTGTGTTTTACTCTTTTAATAGAACTTGACAAAGAGGTGGAAACTATGATTCCTATAGAAATAGCAGCTGCTATAAAGAAGGTTTCAGTGCCTTTATTTGCTGCAGTATAAAAGTCTTTTTCCACTAAAGCCAACATAGTATAATACATACCAGCACCGGGTACTAATGGAACTATTCCAGGTATAATATATACGGTTGCTGGTTTTTTATAATATCTTGCTAATAGTTCCCCAAGTATCCCTACTACTATGGCAGCAAAAAATGTTCCAGCTACATGGCTTTCAAAATACATAGAACTAATATAAAAAGTAACCCATCCCGAAGCACCTGCAATACCAGATTTAATAATTGAACCCTTGGGAATACTAAATAATACTGCAAATCCAATTGTGGATAAAAAAGAAAATATAAATTGCTTTATAATAACCATTAAATCATCCCCTTGAAATAAACATTTAATACAATTCCTACTCCAAAAGCAATGGCTAAAGCTGAAAATATGGCTTCCATGCCTCTAGAAAGTCCAGATATAAAATCCCCAGAGATAGTATCCCTTATAGCATTAGTAATAGCAACCCCAGGTACTAAGGACATAATAGAAGCTATAATGATTATATCCATGTTTTCTCCTATTCCAAGTTTTGTTGCTAATATAGATAAAGTTGAAGCTAATACTGCCCCGATAAAGTTATTAACAAAAAAGATCATCTTGTATTTATCAATTCTATTTACTGATATCAATACAATTAAACTAACTAAATAACTAGATATAAAATCTAAAAAAGTTCCACCAAAAAGAAGGGAAAAAAAAGCACAAGCCAGACTACCAAATAAAGTTTTAATCCATGAACTGTAATTATTAACTTTGTTTATTTTTTTCAACTTTTCTAATCCTTTACTTATGGACATATCAGAATTTACAAACTCCCTTGAAAATTCATTTACTAGATTTATTTTATTTAAATCAATTTTAATAGATTTGATTCTAATTAGATAGGTCATCATCTCTCCTTGATATTCAAGGGAAACAAAAATACCCGTAGTTGTTACAAAAGCATCAGCATATTTAATGTTCATCCTTGATTTACATATCCTTTCAATAGTGTCTTCAACTCTATAGGTTTCAGCTCCGTTTTTCAACATAATTTCGCCAGCTAAAGCAGATAATAAAAGAATTTTTTTTGCTTCTGATTTATTATTTTCATTAAAATCCATGGTTTTCACCTCATAAATATTAATAATGTTGTAAATACTAAAGAATAATTATATAATAAGTTTGCAAGGAAAAAGATTTTGTATTATTATATTATAGTATTATTCTATAATTTATCAATGAATTATATTATAACAAAAAGAGGGGGATTTAACGTAATGGATTTTGAAAATTTGAAAAAATATGATCCTGAAGTAATGAACATAATTGAAAAAGAAACAAATAGACAAAGAGAGCATATAGAATTAATCGCCTCTGAAAACTTTGTAACACCACAGGTAATGGAAGCTATGGGAAGCCAATTGACTAATAAATATGCTGAAGGTTATCCTGGCAAAAGATACTATGGCGGTTGTGAGTATGTTGATATGGTAGAGGATTTGGCTAGGAATAGATTGAAAAAATTATTTGGTGCAGAACATGCAAATGTTCAACCTCACTCAGGTTCCAATGCAAACTTAGGGGTATATTTTGCCGTATTAAAACCTGGAGATAAGGTTTTAGGAATGAACTTATCTCAAGGTGGGCATTTAACCCATGGTAGCCCAGTAAATATATCAGGCACTTATTTCAATTTTGCGGCTTATGGTGTTGATAAAGAAACTGAAACCATTGATTATGATAAAGTAAGAGAAATAGCAATAAAAGAACAACCAAAGTTGATAGTAGCAGGAGCAAGTGCTTATCCAAGAATAATAGACTTTGCTAAGTTTAAAGAGATAGCAGATGAAGTGGGAGCTTATCTAATGGTAGACATGGCTCATATTGCAGGATTAGTTGCAGCAGGTCTTCACCCAAGTCCAGTTCCTTATGCTGATTTTGTTACAACTACTACTCATAAGACTTTAAGAGGTCCTAGAGGTGGAGCAATTCTTTGTAAAGAAAAATATGCTAAAAAGATTGACAAAGCAATATTCCCAGGAATCCAAGGTGGACCATTAATGCATGTAATTGCTGCCAAGGCAGTAAGTTTTGGTGAAGCATTGCAAGATGATTTTAAAGTTTATCAAAATCAAATTGTAAAGAATGCAAAAGCTTTAGCAGATAGCTTAATGGAAAAAGGTTTTAGATTGGTATCCGGTGGAACAGACAATCATTTAATTTTATTAGATGTAAGGAATAGAGGATTGACTGGTAAGAAAGCTGAAGATTTATTAGAAGCAGTAAATGTTACTACTAATAAAAATACCATTCCATTTGACCCTGAAAGTCCATTTATTACTAGTGGTATAAGAATAGGAACTCCAGCTGTTACCACTAGAGGAATGAAGGAAGCAGAAATGAAGGAAATTGCAGAAATAATGGATTTAGCTTTAGATGAAAACAATGATAGAGAAGAAGTCAAAGGAAAAGTATTAGAACTTTGCAGTAGATTTCCACTATATAAATAGTTAATTGCATAAGCCTACAGATTATACTGTAGGCTTATTAATATTGCTATATCTATTGATTGCCTATTTTGATATAATAAAATAGACAATCAATAATAAATAATAGATGAAAGGGCATAGTATGGAATTAAAAAATTTAGATGATAATAGGAACATAATAGAAAAGATTGCAAAGGATAGTATTGCCGATGAATTAGGAGTTGAATCTGGTGATATCCTAATATCTATAAATGGCAGTAAAGTTAAAGATATTATAGATTATAAATTTTTAATTTCCGATGAGTATATAGAAGTAGACATAGAAAAGGCAAACGGGGAAATATGGGAGCTTGAAATTGAAAAGGAATTTGATGAGGATTTAGGTATAGAATTTACAAATCCCCTAATTGATAAAGCTAGATCTTGCAGAAATAAATGTATTTTTTGTTTTATAGATCAATTGCCTCCAAATATGAGAGAAACCTTATATTTTAAAGATGATGATTCAAGGCTATCATTTTTGCAGGGAAATTTTATAACATTGACCAATATGACTAATGAAGAGATTGATCGTATAATAGCTTATAGATTGAGTCCTATCAATATTTCTGTTCATACTACTAATCCTGACTTGAGGGTTAAGATGCTAAATAATAAGAATGCAGGAAAAATATTTTCTATACTTAAAAAATTTAAGGAAGCAAATCTCATAGTGAATTGCCAAATAGTTTTAGTTCCAGGAGTCAATGATGGAGAGGAATTAGAAAGAACGTTAAAAGATTTATCAAGCTTATATCCAAGTGTTAAATCTGTGGCAGTAGTGCCAGTAGGTGTAACTAAATATAGGGAAAAACTTCATAAGCTTAAGCCTTTTAATGAAGAAGAATCTAAAGAATTATTATCCCTTATAGCGAAAGAACAAGGCAAATTTTTAAAGGATATGGGAACTAGGTTTGTCTTTGCTTCTGATGAGTTTTATGCTATGACTAGAAAAAAATTACCCAGCTATGAAGAATATGAGGGATTTCCTCAGTTAGAAAATGGAGTAGGGCTAATGAAAGCCTTTGAATATGAGATAGATATGGAACTGAAAAGTTTAAAAGATAATATACATTTAAATAAAAAATATATAATAGCTACAGGCACATTAGCAAAAGATTTTATGAATGGAATTATAAACAAGATAATGGGAAAAATTAAAGGCTTAGAATTAGATATAGTGCCTATAGAGAACAACTTTTTTGGGAAAACTATTACTGTATCTGGGTTAATTACTGGTCAAGATATTATTT
Organism: Firmicutes bacterium UBA4916; assembly: GCA_002398845.1. Classification (GTDB taxonomy): domain Bacteria; phylum Bacillota; class Clostridia; order Tissierellales; family Tepidimicrobiaceae; genus Mt11. Next base: position 35,962 of record DHBY01000022.1, read on the forward strand.
CTAATTTAGAAGATTATAAGGATATTGATGGTATAATAATACCAAAATCTATGTTAAGAAAATCAAGTGATGTTTTCTTAGATGATTTAACTATAGGGGATATAGAAAATAGTTTAATGGTTAAAATAATCCCAATAGAGGTTTCAGGAAAAGAATTTATTGATTTATTTAGGAAAGCATGAGGTGATAATAATGGATAGACCAATTGTTTGCATAGTAGGAAGGCCTAATGTAGGAAAATCAACATTATTTAATAGAATAGTTGGAAAGAGAATTGCCATTACAGAGGATAACCCTGGAGTGACAAGGGATAGAATTTATTCAGAAGCTGAATGGCTTAATAAGTATTTTACCTTAATAGATACGGGAGGTTTAGAGCCAGAATCTGAAGAAATAATCCCATTAAACATTAAAAGGCAAGCTGAAATGGCCATTGATACTGCTGATGTAATATTATTTATTGTGGATGGATTAGATGGCATTACCTCGACTGATAGGGAAATTGGTACTATGCTGATGAAATCAGGAAAAGAAGTGATTTTGGTATGTAATAAAATTGACACAAGAAAATTTTCTGATAGAGCGTTTGAATTTTATGAACTAGGTTTAGGTACACCCATGGTAATATCAGCTGAACAGGCATTAGGTATAGGAGACTTATTAGATGAAGTTATAAAACATTTTCCAGAAAACAAGGATACAGAATATGATGAAGATATTATAAAGGTAGCAGTTATAGGAAAACCAAATGTGGGAAAATCCTCTTTAATAAATAATATACTAGGGGAAGAAAGGGTTATTGTAACCAATATACCTGGGACTACAAGGGATGCAATAGACACTTATTTTACATATGAAGATGATAGATATGTATTTATAGATACGGCAGGTCTTAGAAGGAAAAGAAGCATTTATGAAAATGTTGAAAGATATAGTGTAGTTCGTACATTATCAGCTATAGATAGATCGGATTTATGTATATTAGTAATAGATGGTACTGAAGGAGTTACAGAACAGGACACAAAAATTGCTGGATATGCACATGAAAATGGAAAGGGAATAATCATTGCAGTTAATAAATGGGATATAGTAGAAAAGGAAACTAATACCTATCTAGAATTTAAAAAAGATATTAGAACTAAATTAGGATTTATAACTTATGCACCAATTGTATTTATTTCTGCTAAAACTGGTAAAAGGGTTGACAAACTATTTGAATTACTCAAGGTAGTTAACAACAATTATAATCTAAGGATTAGCACTGGAGTATTAAATGATATAATAAATGAAGCAGTCATACTAAATCAGCCGCCGTCTGATAAAGGCGTTAGATTAAAGATTTATTATGGTACTCAAGTAGCTGTTAGACCTCCAAAGTTTGTAATATTTATCAATAAAAAAGAACTTATGCATTTTTCTTATAAAAGATATTTAGAAAATCAAATAAGGCAATATTTTGGATTCGACGGAGTACCTATTCAATTTGAATTTAGGGAAAAGGGGGATTAGTTTGAAAGATCCATTTATTATTGGAGTTATTTCTTATTTAATAGGTAATTTTTCATCATCGTATATTCTTGGCAAAGTATTTAGAAAAACTGATATTAGGGGTTATGGCAGTGGTAATGCTGGAGCCACTAATGCTCTGAGAGTCTTTGGTAAAAAAATTGCATTAATAGCTTTTATTTTTGATATATTAAAAGGTGTTTTAGCAGTCTATATCGGAGGCCAAATGATGGGATATACAGGGGAGTTAATAGCTGGAATATTTGTTGTCTTGGGCCATAATTGGCCTATAGTTTTAAAGTTTAAGGGAGGGAAAGGTATAGCTACATCCTTAGGCGTAATAGTATCACTACATTGGCCAACAGCCATTGTTTGTATTATAATAGGATTATTAATTATAACTAAGACCAGATATGTTTCTTTAGGTTCTATTGTTGCTGCAGCTTTAGTACCTTTAATAGGCAGTTTGATGAAAAGACCTTTTAATAAAGGTTTTTTCATAACTACTTTGATTTTAGCAGCATTAGCTATTTTTAGGCATAGAAGCAATATAAAAAGATTGATTAAGGGAAAAGAGTTTAAATTAGGACAAAAGATTGAATAGGTAGGTGAATCTTTATAATGGCAAAAATAGGTGTAATTGGAGGAGGCAGTTGGGGGACAGCATTAGCAATTCTTCTATCAAATAATAATCATGAAGTTGATATTTGGATGAGAGATAAGCATCAGGTAGAACAAATAAGGGAATTGAAAGAAAATAAAAAGTATCTACCTGGCATAATTATTCCCGATAGAATAATGGTAACAGATGATATTTCTAGGGTTATATACAATAAGGATTTATTAGTATTATCTGTTCCATCCCATGCAGTAAGAGGAACTTTAAATAGTTTTAAGAACCTTATAAGAGAGGACCAAGTAATACTAAATGTGGCTAAAGGTATTGAAAATGATACATTACTTAGAATTTCACAAATAGTAAAGGAAATATTACCAAATAATAAATATGCAGTATTATCTGGACCATCCCACGCAGAAGAAGTGGCTAGAAATATGCCTACCACAGTAGTATCAGCCTCAACAGAAAAGAAAACTGCAAAATATATACAGGATATTTTCATGTCCTCCTACTTTAGAGTATATACCAGCCCAGATGTAATAGGGGTAGAGCTAGGAGGTTCTTTGAAAAATGTAATAGCTTTAGGTGCTGGCATTTCTGATGGTTTAAAATATGGAGATAATACCAAAGCTGCCCTTATGACAAGAGGAATAATCGAAATTGCAAGACTTGGAGAAAAAATGGGGGCAAATATCGCTACTTTTTCTGGACTAGCAGGTATTGGAGATTTAATTGTTACTTGTACCAGTATGCATAGTAGGAATAGGAGAGCTGGGATACTAATTGGACAAGGGCAAAGCTTAGAAGAAGCTGTTAAGTCCATAGGAATGGTAGTAGAAGGTATTAAAACTACTAAATCTACATACGAATTAGCTAAAAAAAATAATATAATAATGCCCATAACAGAAGAAATTTATGAAGTTCTCTATAGGGGAAAAGATGTTAAGAATTCTGTTGTAAACCTAATGCTTAGGGATAAGAAGCATGAAATGGAAGATGTTTTAGAAGAGCAAATGAAGGACTGGTAAAAAACCTGCTAATCTTGGCAGGTTTTTTTTTAAGCCTGTCATATTACAGTCCCTTACACATATATATATAATGTTAAGTATTATCATTATACAAAATGATTGTAAGGGAGGGAAAAATGTGGAGAAATTTGACATATACAACGATATAGCTGAAAGAACGGATGGAGATATATATGCAGGAATTGTAGGACCGGTAAGAACTGGAAAGTCAACATTTATCAAAAGATTCATGGAACTATTAGTGTTGCCAAATATAGACAATAAATACAAAAAGGAAAGAGCAAAAGACGAATTACCCCTAAGTGGCTCAGGAAAAACAATTATGACTACAGAACCAAAATTCGTGCCTAATGAAGCTGTTGAATTAACTCTAAAAGATAATGTAAAGTTTAAGGTAAGGATGGTGGATTGTGTAGGATATTTAGTAAAGGGTGCATTGGGGCATATAGAAGATGATATACCAAGAATGGTTACTACCCCTTGGTATGAAAAAGAAATACCTTTTGAAGAAGCAGCAGAAATTGGAACAAGAAAAGTAATAACAGATCATTCAACTATAGGAATTGTTGTAACTACTGATGGTTCAATAACGGATATAGATAGATCTAATTATATTAAAGCTGAAGAAAGGGTAATATCTGAACTTAAAGAGTTAGAAAAACCTTTTGTTATTATATTAAATACAAAGCATCCTAATTTAGATAGTACCATTGCTCTTAGAGAAAGCTTAGAAGAAAAGTATGGAGTTTCTGTAGTGACTGTAGATTGTTTAAATATGGGTATTGAAGATGTGGAGAGGGTTTTTGAAAAACTTCTATTTGAATTTCCAGTTAAAGAAATAAATATTAATCTACCAGGTTGGATAGAAGGATTACCAAGAAATCACTGGATAAAAACAAATTTATTTACTTCTTTAAAGGAATCTATACAAACGCTACAGAAGCTAAATGAGGTGGAAGATTCATTAGGAACCTTGAATCAACTAGATATTATTAACAATGTAGATATAAAAGAAATTAATTTAGGAGAAGGAGTAGTAAACATAGCTTTAGTTGTTGATGATGGACTATTCTATAATGTTTTAAATGAAATGACTGGATACAAGATAGATGGAGATTACCAATTGCTAGGCTTAATAGATAAACTGGCACAAACCAAGAAAGAGTATGATAAAATAGAAAGCGCTTTAAAAGATGCTAATGAATTTGGATATGGTTTAGTAAGCCCAGGTTTAGAAGAATTAGAGCTAGCAGAGCCAGAAATATATAGACAAGGAAATAGATTCGGAGTAAAGCTAAAGGCAAAAGCCCCATCCCTTCATATATTAAGGTGCAATATAACCACAGAGGTATCTCCATTAATAGGAACGGAAAAGCAGTCGGAGGAGTTAGTTAAATATTTCTTAAATGAGTTTGAAGAAGATCCATCTAAGATTTGGGAGTCTAACCTATTTGGTAAATCTCTGTACGATTTAGTAAATGAACAATTACAAGGCAAACTAAACACCATGCCAGATGATGCAAGACATAAGATGAGAAGAGCTTTAGAGAGGATAATAAATGATGGCAGTGGCGGCCTAATTTGTATCATTATTTAAAATAAACAATCAGCCGTTTTTTGAAATGCACCCTAAAAGTTAGAAGATAAGTTTAACTTTTAGGGTGCATTTTGGTTAATCTTGTATAACCAAGCTATTCCCGTGCTTTTTCAACATTAAATCAAATTGTGACAACTGCGCTGCCTTTTAAAAGAACAGTTAATAGATTAATATGAATATTGCATAAACAGGCTATATAGGTTATAGTTTCTTTAAAGAATATAAATAAATTATGGGGGGATGTAAATTATGGTATGTCTAAATCGCAGATAAATCATTTAAACAATTTGATTCATGGTTTAATCACTGTACATGGCAATACATCAATCTCTTCTATATCTAGAACCGTTTTAATTGCTAAAGATAGTAGCTGTATTTACAGGTTTTTAAGTACATCTGTGTGGGATTATAAACTTTTAAATAGAAATCGTATAGGATATTTGAACCTCTTTTTAAAGCATCAGGTAAAATCTGAATCTATAGAATTTCTAATAACTGATGATAAAGTTAACCCTAAACCTATATTAAAGAGGAGGATAAAAAATGGTTAATTGCAGGGATTGTAAAGGCGGTATTTAGTCAAATTTAACTAGTTATCTATAATTGATCAATATATATATTACAAAAAATTAATATATTCACTTCAAGGTTCGACAAAATTCATATCACACTTATGTTACAGTATCTATAATATCCTAAATTGCCATTTAACATAATTACTATTCAATTCTACCATAGAAATTATTTAATGGTAATGTGGGTTAGATTTGACGCTTACACTTATAGTAAATCAAATCGTCATAAACGAAATGACAGGCGATATTATTATGTAACCAAGAGCAAAGAATCAGCGCACGATTTGTGCTTATTACAGACAGTTGACTGCATATTCCAAATTAGGCTCTTGTTGTTATAGATAAAAAATATTGTAATTTTTGATATACATTTCAACGCCTTGATACCCATAAAAAGGACAAGATAGGGTTAGCTTAGCGCCAACTAGAAAGAGATCAACTCCAAGACTTCCTAGTTATTTCGAGCAACATACAGTTTTGACATTTTTGACCTCGTCACAAAGTGACTTGGTGATATCGTTAAGCGGCGGCACTCATTTGTTGGACTATGCAATTTTACTATAACATTGACGGAGGAATTAATTATGAATATGGAAAGGTATACTGTGAACATAACGAATGATATAAGGTTTGTTGATTCAAATACAATCGTGATAAAAACACTTAAAGGACGCTTTCAGTTAAAGGGTGACAATATTTCAGTAGCAGTTAGCGATATTCTTAATTGCTTTAAAGAACCAACAAACTTTGATGATGTTATTTCAACACTATCTAAAAAATATAGTGTGGGTTCTCTGCAGAAAATGCTAGGTTTTCTTGTGGATAGAAACATTTTGATTGATGAGTATTCTTCCGAAACTTTACAAAAGTACGAAAAGGACTTTGTAGATAAAACACTGTACTATACCTTAGACGGAAAATTTTTACAGGAAATAGTAGATGAATTAACCCCTATGCATGTTGGAATTATTGGGACAAATCAATTAGTCAACTGCTTGTTGAATGATTTGACAAATGTAAGCGTCAAATAGGCCACATC
>DHBY01000049.1:0-23838 GCA_002398845.1 Firmicutes bacterium UBA4916
TTCAGTGGTCTCGAACCGTCCCTGATGCACTGATGCACCTGGTGCATTTGCGAAAGGGCTTTACAAATAATGCGATATAGTGTATTATCTATATAAAGGGTATGCAAGCGGTTGCATAAATTGTATTAAATTGTTTAAAGTTGTTTAAAAAAAGGAGGAAAGTATGAAGACATACAAACTAGAGGATGGCACAAAGGTTTTTAAATACGGCAACCCTATTGAAACAGAAGCTGTAGTGGCGGGAAAAATAAAGACGAAGTTAGAAAATGATTTGGATATAAAATTTGAAAATGGGCATTGTGAAATTTCTATAAAGCTTTCGCCAAAGGATGCAGTATATGGCCTTGGTGGGAATTTGGGAGGAATTAACAAGAAGGGCAGATTATATGAATCATATTGCACTGATGAGCCTTTACATATTGAAGACAGGGCTAAACTCTATGGAGCCCATAATTTTTTTATAATATCTGGAAAAGAAACCATAGGATATTTTATAGATTTTCCTACTAGGATTAAATATGATGCAGCTTATTATAATGAGAATTATTTTAATATTGAAATATATGGACAAGACTTTTACATATATATAATTGAAGGAAAAGATGAAAAAGAAATTACAAGTAAATTCTTAAAGATAATTGGTAGAGCCTATATTCCACCTAAATGGGCTTTTGGATATTTTCAAAGCAGATGGGGATATAGAAATAAAGACGAGGTTAGGAAAGTTTATCAGAACTTTAGGGAAAACGGTATTCCATTAGAGGGAATCTATCTTGATTTAGATTATATGGATGATTTTAAAGATTTTACTATATCAGAAGAAAGATTTGATGATTTCAAAGAATTTACAGCTGGTTTAAAAGAGGATGGTCTTTATTTAGTACCTATAATAGATGCTGGCGTAAAAGTAGAAGAAGGATATAGTATTTACGAAGAAGGCATTGCAGGAGATCATTTTTGTAAAGACAAAGAAGGAAAACCCTATGAAGGGGTAGTATGGCCAGGAAAGGTTCACTTCCCAGACTTTATGAAAGAAGAAACCCAAACTTGGTTTGGTTTAAAATATAAGGTTTTAACCGATTGTGGAATCGAAGGTTTTTGGAATGATATGAATGAGCCAGCTATATTTTATGGAGGAAATGCTTTAGACGAAGCTATCCAATATGCAGAAGAGTCAAAAGGTAAAAACTTAGATGTTTTTTCCTATTTTAAACTAAAGGATAATTTTACAAACTTAGCTAATAAGGACTCATACTACCAAAGGTTTTATCATGAAATAGATGGGAAAAGGGTTTCCAATGATGAAGTTCACAATCTTTACGGTTATTATATGACAAAGTCTGCTAATATCGGGTTAAGCAATTTATTAAAAGGCAAAAGATTTTTACTTATTTCAAGGGCATCATCCATCGGGATGCATAGATATGGCGGCATCTGGACAGGAGACAACTCATCTTGGTGGTCTCATTTAGAACAAAATATAAAAATGCTGCCTTCCTTAAATATGTGTGGATTCTTCTACATAGGTGCAGACACTGGAGGCTTTGGAGGTAATTGTAATGGAGAACTTTTAACTAGATGGCTGCAATTAAGCGTATTTACACCATTACTTAGAAATCATTCTGCTATTGGCTGTAACAATCAAGAGCCTTATGCTTTTACAAAAGATGTACTTATTAATTCTAGAAATTTAATCAAGGCAAGATATAGTTTGATTCCATATATCTATTCAGAATATATGAAAGCTGTAAACCATTATACTTTAATGTTTAAACCTTTATCCTTTGAATTTAAGGAAAATTTAGCTAAAGAAATAGAAGACCAGATGCTTTTAGGAAATGAGCTAATGATTGCACCAGTATGTGAGTCTAATTGCAGTGGAAGATTTGTATACTTTCCAGAGGAAATGCTAGAGGTATCTTTCTTAGATGAGGATATGGCTATTTCTATAAAAGAAAAAGGAATTCAATATATAGAATATGGGCTAGAAGATTTGAAATTTTTTATAAGGAAAAACTCAATATTTCCTTATGTAAAGCCTTCTAAAAATGTAAAGGAATTAAATCAAGAGAATTTAAAGGTATTGGCCTATGTAGATAGTGAAGCAGTATATGAACTATACGATGATGATGGAGAAAGCTATGAATTTACTGAAGGCAAAAGTTACTCAACTAAAATTAAGATAAATAAAAAAATAGATGATTATGAAATAATAGTGGATAATGATAATCCCTCTATAAAAAACATAAGCTTTAAGATTATTGATTCTAATAACAATATAGAACATAAAAAGATTTCAACCTATTAATCATAGGAAGGACTAAGATTATAAGGAATTTGAAATAGAGGAGAATGCTATGATTAGAGAACGTTCAAGTGGTATTTTAATGCATATATCTTCGCTGCCTAGTGAATATGGAATTGGAGATTTTGGTAAAGAAGCATATAATTTCGTAGATTTTTTAGTAAAGGCAAAACAAAAAAATTGGCAGGTACTACCTTTGGGAATTACTAGCTTTGGGGACTCTCCCTATCAATCTTTCTCAGCCTTTGCAGGAAATCCCTATTTTATAGATTTAGATGAATTTATTGAAAGGGGATATTTGACCAGAGATGAAGTAAAAAGTTATGATTTTGGAAAGGACCCTAAAAAAGTAGACTATGGTTTACTCTACAAAAACAAAATGAAACTTTTAAAAATAGCCTATGAAAGAGCTATAAAATATATAGAAAATGCTTTACATGAATTTTATTTAAAGAATATAGATTGGCTTAGAGAATTTGCATTGTTCATGGCTTTAAAAGAGCACCATAGAAACAAATCTTGGTTATTTTGGGATGAAAAATATAGAAAAATAGATTCAAAAGAAGTACTGGACTTTGAAAAAGAAAATAAGAATAAAATTAACTTTTGGACTTTTACCCAATATTTCTTTATAAAACAATGGAATAGATTAAAAAAGTATGCAAATAAAAATGGAATTAATATTATAGGAGATTTACCAATATATATAGCTGAAGATAGTGCCGATGTATGGGCAAATCCTAGGCTATTTAACTTAAATAAGGACTTGTTTCCCATAACCGTATCAGGATGTCCTCCCGATGCTTTTTCTGAAAAAGGACAGCTGTGGGGCAATCCAATTTATAATTGGGCAGCTATGGAAGATGATGAATATAGTTGGTGGATTAAAAGGTTTCAACATAGTTTTAAACTATTTGATATATTAAGAGTTGACCATTTTAGGGGCTTTGAATCCTATTGGGAAGTAAAGTATGGGGCTAAGGATGCCGTAGATGGCCAATGGACAAAGGGACCAGGGATGAAATTATTTAAAAAACTTAAAACAGAATTAGGGGATTTAAACATTATAGCTGAGGACTTAGGATTTTTAACAGAAGATGTAAAAAAACTTCTTAAGGATTCTGGTTTTCCTGGAATGAAGGTATTACAATTTGCCTTTGATTCAAGGGAAGAAAGTGACTATCTTCCTCATAATTATGATGAAAATTCTGTAGTATACACTGGAACCCATGATAATTCAACAGTTATTGGTTGGCTTTCTAGTGCAAATAAAGACGATGTAAACTATGCCACCGAATACTTAAAATTAGACCAAAATGAAGGGGAAAATTGGGGTTTCATAAGAGGAGCATGGGGTTCAACTTCATACTTAGCTATAACAACTATGCAAGATCTATTAGGTCTAGATGACAGAGCTAGGATGAATATTCCATCTACAGTTGGGGGCAACTGGACTTGGAGAATGGAAAAGACAGATATTACCGAGGAAGTCATAAAAAAAATAGGACATATGACAAGGATTTATAGGAGGTGAACCATTGGAATACAAGAAAATAACAATGGAAAGAATAGAGGCCCATGCTTTAACTACCTTTGGAAAGGACTTCATCCATTGTAATAGTAAAGAAAAATACATCGCTTTAGTAAAGGCATTAATGGAAGAAATAGTTCCTAAATGGAATAGTTCATTAAATAAATTTAATGGGAAAAAGAAAGCCTATTATTTTTCCGCTGAGTTTTTAATGGGCAGAGCATTGGGCAACAATTTAATCAATATGAATCTTGAGTCCCAAATAAAAGAACTACTAGAGGAATGGGATGTAGATTACAACACTATTGAAGAAGCAGAAAAGGACGCTGGTTTAGGAAATGGCGGTTTAGGAAGATTGGCTGCATGTTTTTTGGATTCAGCTGCCACATTAAATTATCCTTTAATGGGATATGGCATTAGATATGAGTATGGAATCTTTCGTCAAAGCTTTGAAAATGGATTTCAAAAGGAAGAAGGGGACAATTGGCTAAAACTTGGGGACCCTTGGTCCATAAGAAAGGAAACCGAAAAGGTCATAGTAAGCTTTGCCGATGGAGATGTGCTGGCTGTTCCCTATGATACTCCTATTATAGGATATAAGGGGGATACCATAAACACCTTGAGATTATGGCAAGCAGAAGCCATACATCCATTTGATTTTGATGAATACAATAAGCAGAATTATGTTCTATCTGTAAAAGATAAAAATGATGCTGAAACCATAACTAAAGTCCTCTATCCAAATGACACCAAGGATGAAGGGAAAATATTAAGATTAAAGCAGCAGTACTTATTTGTTTCCGCTTCACTACAAGATTTAGTAAAGAAACATTTAGATAAATACAATACTTTGGATAATCTTCATAAATTACATGCAATACAACTAAATGACACCCATCCAACTGTAGCTATACCAGAATTCATGCGAATATTAACAGATGTTTATAAAATGGATTGGGATAAAGCTTGGGATATTGTAGTCAAAACTTTTGCATATACAAATCATACCATATTACAAGAAGCCTTGGAACAATGGCCTGTAAGATTATATAAGTCGCTACTTCCTAAGGTATATAAAATAATCGAAAAGATAAATGAAAACTTAATAGAGGATCTTAAAAATAAAGGTCTTTCTTATGATGATATAAAACAATATAAAATAATAGAAGATGATAATATTAAGATGGCATATCTTGCAATCTATGGTACCCATTCAACAAATGGGGTAGCAAAAGTTCATACGGATATATTGACTAAAAGGGAATTAAATAATTGGTACAAACTATATCCTGAAAGATTTAACAATAAAACCAATGGGATTACCCAAAGAAGATGGCTGCTAAAGGCTAATCCAGAGCTTTCAGAACTTATAACTGAACTATTAGGTTCCAAACATTGGATAACTAGATTGGATGAATTAAAAAAATTAGAAAGCTATAAAGATGATGAAAAGGTTCTTAAAAGGTTTTTAGATATTAAACAGATAAAAAAGAACCAGTTAGCTGAATATATAAAAATACATGAGGGTATAGAAATAGACCCATATTCCATATACGATATTCAGATTAAAAGATTCCATGAGTATAAAAGGCAGCTTTTAAATGCTTTTCATATACTGGATCTTTATTACAGGATTAAAGAAAATCCAAGTTTAAATATGGTCAATAGAACATTTATATTTGGGGGAAAAGCAGCACCTGGTTACGAAAGGGCGAAGGGGATTATAAAATATATAAATGAAATCAAAGAATTAATAAATAATGATAAAGATATTGATGGGAAAATTAAAATAGTATTTGTAACTAACTATGGGGTTTCCTATGGAGAAAAGCTTTTTTCATCAGCAGATATTTCAGAACAAATATCAACTGCGGGTAAAGAAGCTTCAGGCACTGGCAATATGAAATTCATGCTAAATGCCACTCCTACCATAGGGACTTTAGATGGGGCTAATATTGAAATAGTAGAAAAAGCAGGAGAAAACAATAATTTTATATTTGGATTAGAAGTGGAAGATATAGAAAAGATAGAATCCACCTATGATCCAAGAAAATATTACGAAGAAGTAGAAGGACTTAAAAGAGTAGTAGATTCCTTAGTAGATGGGACATTTAGTGATGGCAATACTCATATATTTAAAGAGCTCTATGATTCCATCCTAAAAGGGGCTAGCTGGCATAGACCAGATCAATATTATCTAATGAAAGATTTTGATAGCTATAGAAAAGCTCAGAAAAAAGTTAATGATGCCTATATGGATAAAATGGCTTGGGCAAAGAAATGTTGGATAAATATGGCCAATGCAGGTAGATTTAGCTCTGACAGGACCATCAGGGAGTACGCTAATGAAATATGGGGCATTAAAAATTAATTATCATATAAAGGTAAAAAATAGGAGGGAAAAAAATGAAAAGATTTGGTATTTTGTTATTGGCATTAGTATTAGCTTTATCCATGGTTGGATGTGGACAGAAAGAACCTGCTAACGTAGAGGATAATGTAGAGGATAATACTGAAGATGGAGCACAAGAAATCAAAGAAACTATTACTGTACAAGTAGAGGAAGACTGGAAACCTTACTATGAAAAAGCAGCAGAAAGGGTTAAAGAAGTATATCCAGATGCAAATATTGAATTTATAGTAACTGGTTCCTTTGATCATCTAGATGTATTAGATGCAACAGATGTTACAAACAAAGATGTGGCTGATGTATTTGCAATACCAGCTGATAGAATCTATGGATTATCACAAAATGAAGCTTTAGCAGCTATGGACGCTAAAAGAATGGCAGAAGATGTAGGTGGCTTTAATAATTATGACGAAGGCCTTGGTGGCAACTTTAAAATAGAAGACGATTACTTAGCATTTCCTATGAATATTGAAACATTAATCATATTTGCAAACAAAGCTAATGCAGAAGCAAAGGGCATAGACCTTACAAGACCAATAGAATTCACTGAATTAGATGCAGAAGATATGTTAATACCAGCCTTTGACGCTTGGTTTGGGGTTTCATTAACAAACTCATCAGAAATAGAATTGCTAGGAAAAGATGACTCTGGAAATCTTTTCTCAGACTTAACCTCAGATTTTAACGATCTTCCAAAAGAAAAACAAGAATTATTTACAGTTCTATTCAATTATTGGAAAGCTCATGACGAAGCTAAAACATCCCTTTGGGATGAAGATGCAGCTTGGGGATATATGGACACTGCATTTAGTACAGGCGGCAATGCAGCATTAAGACTTGAAGGGCCATGGTCTACAGCAAGTTTATCCAATCTAGCAGGTGATGGAAAAGACTTAGAAATATTACCTATTAATAGTGTTACTATAAACGGAAAACCATTAGCTCACTGGCAAGGTGGCTGGGGTTTAGCAATTAACTCTAGAAATGAAGGCAATGAAGAAAAAATGGAATTAGCACAAAAGTTTATTGAAGAAGTAGTTAATCCTGAATATGCAGTAGATTTCTTCAAAGCTACTGGAAAAATATTAGAAAATGTTCCATTATCCACATATGAGGGTTCTGATCTATCAGATACTGATAAAACTGTAATTGGAGCAGTTATTGAATCCTATGAAGATGCACCAGCTCGTCCATTATTCTTAGAATGGGGTTCAGTTTGGGATACATGGAAGAATGCAATCCTTTCATGGCCAAATACTAAACCAGCTACTGCAGAAGATGCATATAAAGAAATAAAAGCATCCTTTGATGCTATGATGGAAAACTTCTAAGAAATTTAATCCATAGGGAAGGAATGCTTGGGCTTTCTTCCCTATACCTTTATTTTAAACAGGAGGGAGTATGAACTCTAATATAAAATTACCTCAAAGGGAGCTTTATTTTATATTGATATTTTGTTCAATAATTATATTTCTAAATTCTATGGAAGTCATGATAAAAATAAAGGATATGGACCTTTACAAAGAGTGGATGTATAAACTAGAAGAATCAGAAAACTTAAATGATGCGGATATGGATTATTATGAACTATATTTAACATATGAACTAAGACTTTTTTTCATGAAAATTATAATACCAATAGGGCTAGGTATCTACTCGTATTTTGCTTCTAAATTTATTAGAATCAATAAAATATATGTGTATATATGGACTATTTTATTGTTGGCAAGTTTAGTTTTTACTGTGTTTCAAGTGCAATTTGACTCCATATTTTATTATATCAATATAATCTGTTATATAGTTTTGGTATATACCCTATTATCTTTAAATAAGCTTATTAATAATGGAGAAAATTCTTAAGAGGTGGGAGCGAGTTGATTAGTTATAATAGGTTTTTATATGATGATATTGGCAATAAATATAAAAGAAAAAATCTATACTTACTGGAAATTGCCGAATTAAATGAAAAAATAAAAGTAGGCGGAGATTCTAAAAAAGAATTAGAATTACAATTAAATAGATTGATAGACACAAGAAAAACCCATCCATATAATATAAAATTAAATAAATTTAAAGAAGAAGAAAAAGTATTTTTAAAATCCTTGAAAACTGGGGAAAAGGATTTTAAAAATACTTTAGATAAATCCTTGCCCTATAAGGCAAGAAAACTTAAAATTCAATTATTCATAGCAGAGGAAAAATATAAATTCTATAAAGATTATGTAGACTTGGCTTATGATGCCAAGCTAGAATACGAAAAAAACAAACTATTAAAAGAAGAACTACCTAAAATAATAGAGTATATAGTTCACGAAACCTTGGCTATAGAAAAAGCTTTAGAAGATAGAAAGAAAATAGATTTAAATAATGAAAACAAATTTAAGCTAGAAATAAAAGAATTTAAAAGGGAACAAAAAGAATTTTTAGGTGAAGAAAAAAGAAAATTAAAAGAAAAGAGAGAACGAGGGTTAATTTCAAAGAAAGCACAAATAAATGAAGCAAAGATTCTCAAACAAAAATATAAGGAAGCAGTAGCCCTTAAATCCTATGATTCACCTTTAAAGATGAATAAAGAAATCATAAAAAGTAAAAAACATGGGATCAAAAGAAATACAAAATTAAATTTAAAGATATTGAATTCCAATATTTCTGATATACGCAGAACAAATCCCATTGAAGTAGAAAAAAGAAGAGCTAAAATAGCCTATTTAACTTTTCTTTTCCCAGGGGTTGGACAGATATTTAATGGCCAGTATAGAAAAGCGTGTATTTTTCTTTTAGCCTCTTTATTTATTTATCTTATTGGAATTCCCTATGCATTAGGGTTTGGAAATTATCAAGGAGAAGGTATAAGAGGGCTTATTACCCTAGCTGAAGGAGGTAGGAGAGTAGATAAATCCTTAATATTTATGATAGAAGGCATATTAGCTATATTTTTTGTAATTATCTCTTTGTTTCTTCTATATTTTTCTTTTAAAGATGTATTAAAAGTAGAAAAAAACACTATAAAAGGGATTAGACCTAAAAATTGGTTTGAAACAAAATCGATCCTAGGAGAAGAAGGTTTCCCCTATGTTGTAAATCTTCCAGCCCTTATAGTTATAGTATTTATGGTATTAGTTCCTGTTACTACGACGGTATTATTGTCCTTTACTGGAATGGATCCCAATCACCAATCTAAATTTAGTTGGATAGGAATTAAAAATTATAAGATGATAGCTATGGGTGAAGGTTTGGCAGGCTCTGTTTTTTGGTTAACACTTGGTTGGACCATTATTTGGACCTTGGTTGCTACTACTCTTGCTATACTTTTAGGATTTGCACTGGCACTATTAGTTAACAATGATAGGGTAAAGGGAAAAGCCATATTTAGGACAATCTATTTATTGCCATGGGCTGTGCCAGCATTTATTACAATAATGTTCTTTAGCATTATGCTATCCCCAAATGGAGCCATATCTCAATTAATCAACAATCTCTGGGGCATTAGTCTTAGCGTAAAGACCAATGCTACTCAAACTAGGATCGCATTGATTTTATTGCAAGGGTGGCTGGGAAGTTCATATATATTTTTACTATCTACTGGGGTGTTGCAAGCAATACCCAATGATCTATATGAAGCAGCAGAAATGGATGGTGCTACTATATGGCAAAAGTTAAGGCGTATTACATTACCTATAGTATTATTCCAAACAACACCATTGTTGGTAGGCCAATATGTATTTAACTTTAACAATTTCTCCATTATATACTTATTCAATGGAGGAGGACCTTTTGAACCAAGTATCTATGGAAACTTAGCTGGTTCTTCAGATTTGCTTATTTCATATATCTATAAATTGACAATAGAAAAACAATATCAAGGAATAGGCGCGGCTATTACCGTATTTGTATCTATTGCTGTAATGTTTGTCTCATTCCTAGGATATAGAAATTCCAAAGCCTTTAAAGAGGAGCGATTGTAATGAAATTGTTTAGGAAAAAAGATGATTTATACCTATCGGATAAGCAACCGTTGAGTATTTCAGGTAAAATATTATTGATTATAACATATATTATTTTAATATCTTGGGCAGTAGCCATTATATGGCCTCTTTTTCAAATGGTCCTATCTGCCTTTAATGGGAAACAGGAACAGTATCTAATGTTAAATGATCAATTTGTTTTTTCACTAAAGCATTTTGAATATCTATTTAATAAAACTTTGTTTTTAAAATGGGCAAAAAATACTATACTGATTGCTTTAGCTACGGCAATATTGACATTGATTATCGTCTCATTTACTGGATATGCTTACTCTAGATATAGGTTTAAAGGCAAAAAAGCTTCCCTAATGGCTATGATGCTCATACAAGCCATACCTACTTTTGCAGGAATTACTGCCTATTTTACGATGTATTCTGTAATATCTTCTATAAATCCAGCTTTTACAAGACAGCTGATGCTGGTGTTAATATATGCAGGAGGAGGAATAGCCAACAACACCTTTATATTAAAAGGATATATTGATTCTATTTCTACAGAATTAGATGATGCAGCTAAAATTGATGGATGTTCTAATTTGCAAGTTTATAGGCTGATTATCATGCCTATAGCAAAACCAATGCTTGCTTTAATAGCTTTATGGTCATTTATTGGTCCATTTATGGATTATTTATTGCCAAAAGTTTTGCTTACAAGTCCTGAATCCTATACATTAGCAGCAGGATTGTTTACATTGATAAACGATGTAAGGACATTAAACCAACCTGCTTTTGCCGCCGGAGGACTCTTAACAGCCATTCCTATAGTAATATTATTTATAGTATTACAAAAACAATTGGTTTCGGGTTTATCCCAAGGTTCAGTTAAAGGTTAATAGAATATTATTTTTATGAAATTATAAAGGGTTTGGAGGTTATCTTATGGAAGTTACTTTAAAAAATATAGGTAAAAAGTATGAAGGACGTGAAGAATTTACTTTAAGAGGCATAGATTTAAAAATAGAAGATCAGGATTTTTGTGTTATACTAGGACCATCGGGATGCGGCAAGACTACTCTGCTTAGGATGATAGCAGGTCTTAACTCTATAACAGAAGGAGATTTATATTTTAACGATAAAAGGGTAAATAGAACTCCTCCTAAGGATAGGGATATAGCTATGGTATTTCAATCCTATGCCCTATATCCTCATATGACAGTATATGATAATATGGCTTTTTCTTTAATGATGAGAAAAGAAAACAAAAAGTTTATCCATGAAAGGGTTATGGAAGCAGCTAAACTATTAGAGCTTACGGATTATTTGTATTCTAAACCCTCAGATATTTCAGGAGGACAGAGACAGAGAGTTGCCCTTGGTAGGGCAATAGTAAGAAAACCTAAGGTATTCCTTATGGATGAGCCATTATCTAATTTAGATGCTAAACTTAGAGAACATATGAGAGTAGAGTTGGTAAGACTGCATAAGACTTTAGGAAGTATTACTGTCTATGTTACCCATGACCAAACAGAAGCCATGACCATGGCTACAAAGATTGTATTGATGGATGATGGCAAAATTCAACAGGTAGGTAAACCTGATGAATTTTATAATAAACCTGCTAATATATTTGTAGCTAAATTTATCGGTTCACCTACTATGAATATTATTGAGGGAAGTATGAAAAACGGGAAATTTATCTCCAATGATGGTATTATAAATGTAAAACCTTCAAAAGAAGATGAAGAATCTTTGAAATCTTATGAAGGCAGGAAAGTATCCCTTGGTATAAGGGCAGAAAGATTTGAAAGTGGAGGACATATAGGGGATACTTTTGAATGTACCATAGATGTAGTGGAAATGCTAGGGAAAGAAAAGATACTTTATACTAGATTGGAAAATGGACATGAGTTAATAATATCTGTACCAGGGCATTATGAATACAATGAAGGAGAAAAGCATTCTTTTGGATACGATATTAGTGCACTACATTTCTTTGATGGTGAAACGGGAAGACGAATTAATTAAAGTACAAAACATTAAGTAGAAAAGAGGTGGGGCGGTGAAAAAAAGCAAACAGGTTACTGCTAACGATGTGGCTAAACTAGCAGGGGTTTCTTCATCTACTGTATCAAGAGTAATATCCGACAATCCTAAAATAAGCAAAGCTACAAAGACGAAAGTATTGAAATGTATGGATGAACTTGGTTATTATCCTAATGCCAATGCTAGGTCTTTAGCTATTAAAAAAACAGGAACCATAGGCATAATAATACCTACAACATCAGAAGACTATTTTTCCAACCCATTTTTTTCTGAATCCATTAGGGGTATTATAAAGGGTGCGTCTAATTCGGGTTATGATTTGTTAGTCTCTACAAATACAGAAAAAGGTGAGGAACTTAAGATAATAGAAAAATTCATCAAAGGCTCTAAAGTTGATGGAGTAATACTCATGACTAGTAGAGTGGATGATGAATGTATAGAATATTTAAAGTCCATTGATTTCCCTTTCTCCCTTATAGGCTCTACTTATAATAGGGACGAAAGGATCAATCAAGTAGATAATGATAATTTTCTTGCAGCTTATGAATTAACAAAACATATTATTGACATTGGAAGAAAGCAAGTTGCCATGATAGTTGGAGATACGGATTTAATAGTAAGTAAAAAGCGAATAGAGGGCTATAAAAAAGCTCTAACAGAATCCAATATGGATTTTGATGAAAAATTATTGTTTAGCGGCAGTTTTGATGAAAAAACTGGATACGAATATGCAAGACAAATATCAGAAATTAAACCACTTCCCGATGGATTAATAGTAGCCGACGATTTAGTAGCATTTGGAGCTATTAAAGCCTTCGAAAACCTAGGGATAAACATACCAGAAGATATAGCAGTAGCAAGTTTTAACAATAGTGTCCTAGCAAAGCATTCAAATATACCCTTAACATCTGTAGACATCAATGCCATTGAACTAGGAAGACAAGCCATGAATCTATTGGTAGAAGCCATCGAAGACGAAGTACGAGGAAAGAAAATATCCATACCCTATACTATATATGAGAGGGAGTCCACTAAGGGGAAGTAAATATGACAGAGGGACGGGGGTGTTGTCATATTATAAGTATAACAGCCCAGCACTAACTTATTATTATATGTTAGTGCTGGGTTTCTATATTTAGGGCATGGCAGAGGGACAAGGTGGGGGAAAATTCCTTACCCCAAGGACAGTAGTGCAATATATGGTAGAAGTTGAGGATATCTCGGCTATTTTTTATTTAAGGGTGGTTTTACATATCGTTTATAAGGTATAATTAGAAGAGGCAAATAGGAATTTGGAGATGACAAAATGAATATCAAAAAAATTGTAATTCCTGTTGCTGGAATTGGTGTATTATTAACTGGTATATTATTAAAGAGAAACTCGGTATCAGGTGTGACCAATGTTGCTTCTAAAATAATAACAGAGCCTCAAAAAAACCTTTAGTGGTATTCCATTGTCAAAGCTTAATGAATTAGCAAAGCAAGTTTATCATGGAATGAGTTGTACTATTGATCAGTGGGGATTTTTAATCTTTCATTCAAAATCGAATAGAGGTCATCAACTGTTTCATACACAAATGACATTAGATGAGGCTGGAAAACTAATTAATCTTGGAGGACATTATCTTGGACAATGGTGGTCATCTGCTGATGAATTTGCAAAAAGAGCCAATGAATTATTTATATTCAAGAAATGAAATGAATCAAAGTAAATGGTTAAAGGTAAATACAAATTTCAATTTAGGGTTAAGTATTATACATAGTAAATTGTGGAGGAAATAATATGAATGATATAAAAATTTCGGATATGTTGAAAATGCAGAAGGATTTATATGAATTGCATAAAGATAAATGGTCACCATTGGAAGCAGAGTATGGTAGAAACTTTATTCTTTGGATGATGGAAGAAATAGGTGAATGTATTGCAATAATAAAGAAAAAAGGTGATTTGGCTATAATGGATGATGAAAATGTTAGAAAAGCATTTTGTGAGGAAATGAGTGATGTATTAATGTATTTCAATGATACATTGCTTAGATATGGAATTACAGCAGACGAAATATCATCTTCGTATATAGATAAGCATAAAAAAAATATGGAGCGTAACTATATTAAAGAATATAAGAGTAAATATAAAGAATAACAAACTTCAATTTAAAGTTAAGTACTATAAAAAGTAATTTTAAGAGGTGAAATATGGATATTAATTTTAGAGAGATAGATAAATCAAATTATAACACTTGCGTGTCTTTAAAGGTAGGAGAGCATCAAACTAACTATGTTGCAAGCAATGCATTTTCATTGGTACAAGCTGTTTATGAAGATGAATTATATCCATTAGGAATATATAATGGGGATGAAATGGTAGGATTTTTATTATATGATTATGATGAAGAATTAAAAGGATGGTCATTCTCAAGATTCATGATTGACATTAAGTACCAAAACAAGGGATTTGGTTCAAAAGCGTTAGAAAAGTTTTTAGATTTTTTTCATGATAAGTTTCCAAATGAAAATTTATATACAAGCGTAGAAATAGATAATGAAGTAGCTATTAAATTGTATGAAAAATATGGTTTTAATAAAAAGAATTCATTTGAATATAAAGTTGGCGATATTACCTATAAGGAATTTAGGATGTTGAAGGAATTATGGTAGTATATAGACAAATTTCAATTTTAAGTTGGATAATAAAATAGTAATTTGCTGAAATTTTTGAAACCGTCTCATTGCATGGATTCACGATGTATATTATGCTTTGGTTAGTGGTGCTGACTTTACTGAACCTATAACAGCAGGAATATTTACTTCTATCGTAGCATGGGCAAGTTACCAAAGAAGCGAGAATGAAACGCCATATTGGAGAACATTAAAAGCAAATGGTGAATTGAATCCAAAGTATCCTGGTGGTATGGAAGAGCAAAGAAAGAAGCTGGAATCAGAGGGACATACAGTTATTCAAAAGGGCAGGAAGAATATTAAATATTACGTTCAAAACTATGAAAATGTGCTTTTTGAATTATAGTGACAAATTAGAATTTGTAGAGGAGATAATTATATGGCATATGTTGTTATAAGTATTATATTGGGTCTAGCTTCATGGTGTATTCCAATAGTAAATATAAATAAAGATAGTAAAAGAATGAGAAATACTGAGAAGTATATAATTGTTAGTTTTAGTTTTTGTTTACTTGCAATATATACACAAATATTACTGATGAAAAGTTATGGAGAAGAATGGACTCTGATAGTAGACGCAATAGATGCATTAGATTTAGTAATACCAATTCTTATAGTTGTAACTATCATCTTGAACATTATATTTGTAAGAAAGCAGTATAAGAGCTAAAGTGTTAAAAAACAAATTTCAGTTTTCGGACTGGGTGATGGGGATTTATGGAGGTGATTTCATATGGATAATTCGCAAATTGAAATACAAATAGTAGACAATTCTTTAGAAGATAATCATTATTGGAAAAAGCTAATCTCTATGTTCGCTATGGTTGGTCTGAAATTTGAAATACACTGCTGGAATGAAGAAACAGAAGAAATTAAAACTGCATTGAAGTTTGGAAAAGAAAAATCAACTGATTGGGAATTTGGAACAATNNGCAAAGCCGGAATGTGTTTATAAAGATTTTTCTTTGGAAGACGGAATTACAAAACAAGGCACTCTTGATTGGAGTGAGAACACCGGTGAGGGTACAAAGAAAAATTGCGAAGAGCCTATTGTGCTTGAGGGCAACTATCCAATTAAGTGGCAAGAATATTGCAAGGTGGATGATACCAACACAGGGAGATTTTTTTATTTGGTTAATAAGATAAAGTGAGCAGGATTGGGAGAAATCAATATGAAAAAAGTAAAAATAACGGTGATGAAACAAACGATCTACCAGGATTTGATAGACAAATATGAAAACCCCATACAGCACGCTTGCAATATGAAGATTGGGCAAGTTTTTATTGCTAATGGGTGGGAAAAGCCTAAAGGAATGTGCGACAGTGCATGGGAGAGTATGTCTGCCTTTGTAATGACACTTGCCCACGGCGGTGAAGATTTTTATGATGGCTGGATGAAGAATAAGAAGTCAGCAATGATTTCGTGTAATGACGGCTTCCGTCCAGTGAGCTTTTTGATTGAGACACAGGATGAGGATGCGGAGTAAGGGATAAATTTGAATTTGAATTTGTAGGAGGTTAAAAGTGAAATATACAATTGATATACAAGCAACAGCAACTTATGCTGATAAATATAATGAACCATGCGACTGTATATACTGCCAAAATTATGAAATGATGTTTTCGACCGTCTACCCTGAAGTTGTAAAGATTTTGCATGGATTTGGTATTCCACTTAGGCGCCCATTAGAAGTTGTGGACTGTTTTTGGAACGATACAAGGGATAGACGTCGATACGAGAGCTTTTATTCCGTTAAAGGAGAGCTTTTTGAAGATAAGCTTGAGATTTATAAGAAGGATGCAATTATAACCCTTTACCGTCCTGACACCAATGCACATATTTACATCAATACGGGAATGGAAAGCCCCTATTTTATCCTTGCTATTTCTAATATTGAATTACCATGGGTGATGTCTGAAAACCCAGATGATTGATTATCTAAATTACAATTTAGCGACTGTATTTACCGAATTAATAGGTTAAAAATGTGTAAATATCTGTGCCAGGCACTAACATACTAACATAAGTATAACAAATAGCTCAGCACTAACTTATTATCATATGTTAGTGCTGGGCTTTTATATTTTTTTATTCAAAAAAGGGAGAATAATTATTGACATATATCAAAAATAGGATATAATAAGAATTGAAAGTGATATATGCCAGAAATTATAAGGAGGCGAATAGCATGCCAAGAAGGAATGGGGCTGCTCCATGAACAAAAAATCATGTTGCAAGAATGACTCGAAGTTATTGATAAGCAATTAAAGAGTTTATAATGGGCGTCAAAGATAACCGGAGGACGCTCTGGCTATTTCTGACTAGAATGGAGATGATAAAATTATGGCAAGACCGATGAAATGGAGAAAAGTCTGCTGCTTACCTGAGAACAATAAATTTGGACCTCTTGATTCACCTGTAGATACAAAAAATCATGTAATCATGACAGTAGACGAGTATGAAGCCATAAGGCTTATCGATTTAGAGGGCTTTACACAAGAAGAATGTGCCAAACAGATGAATGTCGCCCGTACCACCGTTCAAGGCATTTATACCGAGGCCAGAAAAAAGCTGGCTGAATCATTAGTTAATGGAAAGGTACTGTCAATTGAGGGTGGCGAATATCGCCTTTGTGATGGACTAGGGAATGGTTGTGGCCGTGGCTGTTATAAGCATAAGCGTGGCCGATGCTTTACCGATAATGAGGATCGAGGTGACTAGCTATATATTCTGAAAAAGTAATTGAACATTTTATGTGTCCCCAAAATGCTCATAGCATGCCAGATGCAGATGCCGAAGGGAGCTACGGGGATCCTTCCTGCGGGGATTATTTGACCGTTTATATAAAGGTGAAAGATAATCGCATTGAGGAAATCAGCTATCTTGTGTTTGGCTGCTCTGCTTCAATTGCAACGTCCAGCATGACATCGGTATTAGCAAAGGGTAAGACCTTAGAGGAAGCATTGAATATCACAGAAGAAGATATCATTCAGGCTTTAGATGGTCTTCCAGAAAATAGGGTTCATTGCTCAAATTTAGGTGTGAGGGCATTACGTAATTCAATTGAAAATTATTTACACAAAAACAGAACGGAGGGTTCTTATGAAAATAGCAATTCCAGTAGATGAGAAAACCTTGAAGTCGAATATATGTGTATCCTTTGGACGTACTCCATATTTTCTTATTCATGATACAGAAACTAAGGAAAATGTATTTATCGATAACAGTGCGGCGGCAAGCACAGGCGGTGCCGGGATTAAAGCTGCACAAACGGTAGTAGATAACGAAGCAAATGTTTTGCTCACTCCCCGATGCGGAGAAAATGCTGCTGACGTGCTCAAATCTGCTGATATTAAAATATTTAAAACGATATCCGCCTCAGCAAAGGATAATATCGATGATTTCATTGATGGAAAACTTTCTTTGCTGGATGAAATTCATGCCGGATTTCATGGGCAGGTCGGCAATTAATATGAGAATAGCTGTGCTAAGTGGCAAGGGCGGCACAGGGAAAACGCTGGTATCAATGAACTTAGCTGCGATAGCGAAAACATCGACATATATAGACTGTGATGTAGAAGAGCCGAATGGACATCTGTTTTTTAAGCCTGAAGAAGTTCAGGAGGAAGAAATATCAGTGAAAGTCCCAAAAGTGAATAGTGAACTATGCAATGGATGTCGAAAATGCGTTGATTTTTGTAAATTTAACGCCCTTGCCTATATCAAAAATAAACTAATTGTCTTTGACGAGGTCTGTCATTCCTGTGGCGGCTGTATCATGCTTTGCCCTGAAAAGGCACTAACAGAGAAGGAGAAGATTATTGGCAAAGTTCAAAAAGGGACTTCAGACGAAGTAACGATATACACAGGAATATTAAACACTGGTGAAGCATCAGGTATTCCTATTATCAAAAAGCTACTTACGGAGGAAAGTCCGGAAACAAATAAACAAACTTTTATTGACTGCCCTCCTGGAAGTGCCTGTATTGTAATGGAAAGCATCAAAGATGCAGATTACTGTATATTAGTGGCTGAGCCTACACTGTTTGGTGTGCATAACCTCAATATGGTATATGAACTTGTCAAATTATTTAATAAGCCATTTGGGGTGGTTCTTAACAAATGTTTGGAAGAAGAAAACCCAGCAGAGAAGTTCTGTTTAGAAAAAAATATTAAGATTTTAGGTCGGATTCCATTTGATACTAACCTTGGAACATTGAATTCAAATGCAGAAATTGCTGTTAGTAAAAATGAAAAATACCAGAATATGTTTTCTTCTCTGATGAAAACAGTGACAAAGGAGGTGCAGCATGAAACAACTACTAATTCTTAGCGGTAAAGGTGGCACTGGAAAGACCACAATAGCGAGTGCATTTATAAAACTTGCTAACGCCAAGGCATATGCGGATTGTGATGTAGATGCACCTAACCTGCACCTTATAACTGGGTGGAATTCTGAACCGAAAAAAGCAGACTATTATGGGCTGCCAAAAGCAAAGATAAATACAGAACTGTGCATCCAATGTGATCAGTGCAGACAAAACTGCCGATTTGATGCTATTTCAATAGATAAAAAATATAAAGTAGATCCTTTTGCGTGTGAAGGCTGCGGCGTTTGCGAAGCTGTTTGCCCGGTAGAAGCTGTGTCTTTAAAACCGGCTGTAGCTGGTGAGTTGATGTTATATGCAAATGAAAGAAAAGTGTTTTCAACAGCACAACTCAAAATGGGCAGTGGTACCTCTGGAATGCTTGTTGCTGAGGTAAAAAAACAAATGAAGTCGGCAGCAGTTGATGCCCAACTGGCCATTATAGATGGATCTCCTGGTATAGGATGCCCTGTTATTGCGTCACTTAGTGGTGTGGATATGGTTTTGATAGTTGCTGAACCTTCCATATCAGGTATCAGAGATATGGAACGCATCATAAATACGGCGGCAAAATTCGGGACTAAGACAGTAATATGTATAAACAAATATGACACTAATATTGAAAACACAGAAAAGATTGAAGAGTTTTGTAAAAAACAAGGGCTTAATTTTATTGGCAGAATACCTTTTGATTCGGACGCAGTAAAGGCTATTAATAATGGCCAAACCATTGTAGACATAGATTGTACATCTGGGATGGCGGTTAAAGATGTCTACTACAAGACAATGAACTTACTTTTTGAAAAAGATGATGGCTAAAAATCATGCTTATTAAAACTTGATAAAGCTTTTTGATGGTGATTGGTTTGATCTGGTTACAAAAATATTAAAAAAATGGAGGAAAAATAAAATGATGAAAATTGCTGTAGCAAGCGAAAATGGAATGGTGACTGAGCACTTTGGACATTGTGAAGGGTTTATGATTTTTGATGTTGAAAATAAGCAAATAATCAAAAGTGAAACTATTGCTAACCCTGGACATAGACCAGGATTTTTGCCTAATTTCTTGAATGATAAGGGTGTTAATGTAATTATTTCAGGAGGTATGGGTGGCGGAGCTGTTGAAATCTTCAATGAAAAAAACATCGAGGTTATTGTTGGAGCAAGTGGTAATGCTAAAGAAGCGGTAGAAGCATACCTTCAAGGTTCCCTAAAATCTACTGGTTCCGTTTGTCATGAACATCAGCATCATGATGAATGTGGCGAATAAATATGACAGAGGGACGGGGGGAGTGTCATAAATATTTCAAATTTCTATTGCAAAATAACTAATATTAATATATAATTATTTTTAATAATCTAAATTGCATTAAATTCTGTGCTAGGGAATAGTAATTAAAAATGATTATTTACAGAGAATTAGGGACAGTGAGATCCTAATAATATAGTTTTAATGAATGGACCCTAAAGAAGCTATAGGAAATCTAATAGAGAGTACTATTTGCCGGAAGCCAACCGTTATCTATGGACAGGATATGTTAGTATCCTATAAGAGTGATGCTTTTTGCATAATTTAGGTGGTACCGTGAATTAAACCCTCACCCTAATATATTTAATATATTTAGGGGAGGGTTTTTTATTATCTAAAAAAGGAGGAAATAAAATGGAAAAGTTTGATGGCTATTTTGGCGAGTTTGGAGGGGCATATGTGCCAGAGGATTTAAAAGAAGTATTAGGAGATTTAGAAAGGAATTTTTATAAATACATTGAGGACGAAGATTTTCAAAGGGAGCTAAATTATTATTATAAAAATTATGTAGGAAGGGAAAGTCCATTATATTATGCAGAAAATTTAAGTAAGTATATTGGTGGTGCTAAAATATATTTAAAGAGGGAAGATTTAAATCATACTGGTTCCCATAAAATAAACAATGCACTAGGGCAAGCACTATTGGCAAAAAGGGCTAATAAGAAAAAGATAATTGCAGAAACTGGGGCTGGACAACATGGGGTGGCCACTGCAACAGTATGTGCATTATTTAATATGGATTGTACCATATACATGGGAGCGGTAGATATAAAAAGGCAAGAAACCAATGTTTTTAAAATGAAAATACTAGGAGCAAATGTGGTGCCAGTATATGAGGGAAGGGGCACATTAAAAGAAGCAGTGGATAAGGCTTTGAAAGAATTTGTTTTAAATGCTAAAGACACATTTTATATATTAGGTTCAGCAGTAGGCCCTCATCCTTACCCATTAATGGTAAGAGAATTTCAATCTGTAATAGGAAAGGAGGTTAAAAGACAAATAATGGAACAGGAAGGTAGATTACCTGATTATATAGTAGCCTGTGTTGGAGGAGGCAGTAATGCTATAGGCCTATTTCACCCCTTTGTAGATGATAAAGATGTAAATATGATAGGTGTTGAACCTGCTGGAAAGGGAATTGACTCTAATTATCATGCAGCTTCTATTACTAAAGGTAAAGTAGATATAATACATGGATTTAAATGTTATACTTTAGATGAAGAAAAATTCAATATCCATTCTATAGCAGCTGGATTAGATTATCCAGGTGTTGGTCCAGAACATTGTTATTACAAAGATACAGGAAGAGCTAAATATGTTTCAGTGACTGATAAGGAAGCTTTAGAGGCATTCCATAAATTATCAGAGTTAGAAGGCATAATACCTGCTATAGAAAGCTCCCATGCTATTTCTTATGGTATGAAATTGGCCTCCACCCTTCCAAAAGATAAAATTATTATAATCAATTTATCCGGTAGAGGGGATAAGGATTTAAATCAAATAATGGAAAATAGGATTTAAATATGACAGAGGGACGGGGGTGTTGTCAAGTTTGGGGTGTTGTCAAGTTTAAAAAAGATGTCGCTGGAACCAGGTAGTTCCTTGGCGGCATCTGTCAACTTTAATCTGTCCTATCAAGGTTTTATTTTGCACATTCCTGGTTTGTGAGAAATTTAGAAATTTTCGCCCAAATTTGTTGTACATCAAGGAATTGCTGATAATGCTTTTTGACATTTTTATTGTATCGTTCTAACTCTTTTGAAATATTCATAAAATCTTGGCATCCAAAATAAGCACAAACACTGGGAAGTGAGGCCGTAATTTGTTCCCGCATCTCTTCAATTTTTTCTTCATAGTTTTCTTGCTGTGTGATATAAAGTAATAGCGGCTTATATCGTATCCAGCCGATGCAGGCACGGTAGAATCGCTTGACAACTAATTCAGAATCAACTCGAATAGATTTAAGTTTAATGGGGAGCACTCCATTCATAAGGTTACCATAAGTAGAAAAGCCGTCATGAAATGTATAGCATGGTACACGTAATACCTTGCGTTCACGCAAACAGGTGCTTAAAAAGGTATCCTCTCCTCGAGCACCCGGTGGATTATAAAACGGGCTTACTTTGCTTAGATCGGTAAGATTTATACATAAGTTAGAACCTGTAATAAACTTGGCATGGTTTATTTGCTGTACCTCTTCGACGACATTGCCCGCTAATATTTTTGTATCAGCATAGGTAACACCACCATTCTTCATAGTAGAATATATATTGTCCCAGTTGATAACATCATTGCTTATTGCCCCAATAAACAGGCGAAAATCATGTTCGGACAATGTGTCGTTAAACTCAATATACGGAATTGGCAAAATATATCCGCAGTGATATCCATTGGTGACATCTGCCTGTTTGATATATCGCAAGTGGGTTGATATCACATGCTGACCACTCCATATAGCGATAGCACGTGTATTTGAAACTGCCATAGGATATTCGTCATCATCCAAAAAAATAAGATAGTCTATTTTATTTTTTATAGCAGTATAAAGCACAGTG
The DNA here is from genome assembly GCA_002398845.1 of Firmicutes bacterium UBA4916. Classification (GTDB taxonomy): domain Bacteria; phylum Bacillota; class Clostridia; order Tissierellales; family Tepidimicrobiaceae; genus Mt11. The sequence continues at coordinate 23,166 of DHBY01000049.1, forward strand.
TTACGCTTACCTGCATATCCATTTTCAAAAAACAACCAAGCTTCATTCCTAGTAATGACATTCTCATTTATCAAATAGTCAATTTCTTTTTGGATGGTATTGTTGCCAATAAAATAGGTGTTATCTACCAGGTTTAGCACACCTTTGCTGATGTTGGTATAATCGGTTGATTTAGTATTTGAATATTTTAAATCATAAGCAACAATAAGGTTTAAATGAACGTTTTCTTTTTCTGTCAAGTCACTTTCTTCCCAATTATAAACGTTGGTTTTTAAAACTTTTCGGAAATTTTTACGTCCTGTTGCAAACCCTATTCCTAAGTTAATCTTCTTATTTTTTTCCATTAGCATCCCCTCGTATAATAGTAACTGTTTCATTAAGCTCTATTTCAGTTAATTCTGAAAGTGCAATAGGTTTTGTGGTGGGAAGCTTAACATCAAAAGGGATTCTCCTTTGCATAACAACTTGTTTTAAAAATATATTCACTGCGTTAGATAGTGGAATTCCCAATTGTCCTAAAACTAATTCTGCCTGTTCCTTAAGTTCTGGTTCAATCCTTATATATAGATTTGTTGTTTTTGCCATTGCCAATCACTCCTTTCATATACTATTGTATGCTATTGTATTTACAAAGGCAATACAAGCGTCAAAATCAAAAGATGTGACAGAGGGA
>DHBY01000049.1:23981-53272 GCA_002398845.1 Firmicutes bacterium UBA4916
TGACAGAGGGACGGGGGTGTTGTCATATTTACTTAATTTTTACACCGACTATATTCCCACCCCTTGTCCCTACGACAATATAATCCTCAAATACAGCAGGAGAGCTTTCAATATTTGAGCCTAAGTTTATTTTATTTAGGATTTTACCTGTGATGCCATCTAAAAGATACATATTACCTATGGAATCACATTGTATTATATAGCCTTTTCCATCAGCATCATAAAAATCAACAGGGGATGACCAAGCGTAGTTGGGCATTTCCCATGTCCATATTTCATCTCCAGTTGTTTTATCTAAGGCTACCATTAGCCCCGAATTAATAGTCTTATATCTGGCTATTGTAAAGATTACCATATTACTTATATCATTTTTACCAACTACATTAGTAGCAAGGATTCCACCATTAACTGGTCTTTCCCCAAGGATTGATTGACATTCATAATTCTTTTTCCAAACAGTTTCACCAGTAATGCCATTTATCTTTTTTATGATGGCATTACCCTTAGTTCCCTGTTTATCAACTTCTGTTCCAGTATAAAGATAGGGAATCCCATTCTCTACATCAATTGTTATAGTAGCATCGGTATCATCAGATTTTTCCAGAGCCCATACAGGCTTCATATTTGTAAGGTCTACACATTGGATGCTCCCACCATTATCTGCAAAAAAGGCTAAATTTTTATATACAGCCGTGGAATTTTCTATACCTTGGTGTGCATTGCCTTTAATTTTATATCTATATTTGATAATCTTAGGGTCAATAGTGATCTCTTTATTTTTCCTATGGAAATTAGTATTTAAGTCAATATTATAAAAAAGTCCATTTTCCCCAGCAACAATTAAAGTATCGGCATAGGGGCTTACAATGCTACAACTATCAAAGGCACCCCAACCTCTATAAGCAAAAGGGTCATTCCCCTTTATGAAATAGAGTTCTTTTGAGTCTATTAGACTAAAGATTCTATAGCCAAATTTGCCACTTTCATTTATTCCATCTCCTATATATAAAAGAGGATATTCCCTAGGGTCAATAGCTACGCTGCCCTTTATTGGGTTTTTAATAGGAATGGGGCTTCTAGAGGGTTTGCCTGTATTAAGTTCAAGAAAATATATACTACCACCTAGAGAACCATAGATTACTTCTGTAAATCCATCCTTTTCCTTAAATTCTTCCTCTAGGTTCATCATAGCCTTCATTTCTTCTGACCATCTAACAATAACTGGTTGCCCAGTCCAGCCTGCTCCACCACCCCATGAACTTCTTCCAGTGTTAAATTCCCATATTTTTTGAAGCTTTTCATCTTTAATATTGCTAATACCATATGAAGGAGCATTTCTTAAATTATTGCCTCTAAAGGTTATAACTCCTTCCATATCCGTATACTTTTCGGGGAATACTTGAGTAGGATTAGGATGGATTTCTTTAACGGTTTGATTATTATATTGTGACGAATACTCTAAAAGGGTAGTATTAAATACTTCAGGGACAATTGGAGTTAGATCCTCCTTTGGTTTTTCTATTGGCTGGTATTTATAAGCTACCTCCCTAATATATTTTTTCTCTTCTTCTATAGGATAATCTTCTTCTATAATATTAGCCACAGGGATGGCTTCAGATTTCATAGGGATATTTTCACGAATATTAAAATTAGCCAATGTTGAAACCAATAATAAATTGATTACTATGCTATATATCCTTAACAACACCATGCATCACCTTCATAATAAATTTTGGCTTTATAATGCCTGTATTATGTTTATACAGGTGATGGTGGGAATATGATTGCTTTGAAGGCTTTATAAATAAACAGGGTATATAGTGTAATGATCATAATTCTAAAGGGGAGGCATCGTAATGTATACATTTATCTGCTACTCTAGATGAAGTACCTGTAAAAAGGCTAGAGGATTTCTAGATGAAAAAAGCATATCTTATAATGAAAGGGATATTAAAGAAAACAATCCTACAGAAGAAGAACTAAGAGAATGGATAGAAAAAAGCAATTATCCTATAAAAAGATTTTTTAATACTAGTGGGAAAATATATAGGGAATTAGGACTAAAGGATAGATTAGAAAATATGTCCTTAGATGAAGCTATTAAACTATTGGCTACAGATGGTATGCTAATTAAAAGACCAATTTTGGTAGGAGAAGATATTGTTTTAGTAGGGTTTAAGGAAAAGGAATGGGAAGAAATGTTGTAAAGGCCGAAGCCTTGCATTAACCTAGTTTCAAAAAGATATTTCTGGTGGTATAGAAGATCCTGGGGGGATTAAGTATGTTAAAAATAGATTATGACAGTAAATTTGATATATTGTATATTAGTATAGGTAATCCAGTGCCTTCATATGGAGAAGAAAAAACGCCGGGATTAGTTGTTTTAAAAAACATTGAAACAGATGAAATTACTGGTATAACTATTTTTGATTTTATGAGAAGGGTAAAAGATAATACTATGAAAGATTTAGAAATACCTATAGAAATTGATATTAATAAGATTAGTCAAAATATCAATACCTTAAGCCAATAAAATAATTGTTTTAGCAGATTGAATATAAAAGCCTAGCACTAACATACAATCATATATTAGTACCGGGCTTCTATATTTAACTTTTCTTAATCATAACAGTTCCACATTTAGGACAAGTAATAGAGATTTTGCCTTTTTTCCTTGGTACACGAAGTTTTTGTTTACAATTAACGCATTTAAAATACTTGTAATCCTTTAAACCCTTTATTTGTTTAACTTTGCCATTAATCTTTCCTTTTATAGAATGCCATATGTTTAGAAATTTCATATTTTCTTGATATCGTTTTGATACATTTTTAGAAAATATTCTATAGATAACTATCACTATGGTAACTAAATAAAGTATATTTAGTATCTGGCTATTTAAAAGTCTAGATAAAATAGAGATGAAAATAGCAACTATCAACAGCGTCAATGATAATTGGTCTGTTCCATACCTACCTGCCATAAATTTTTTTAGCCAATTCATAAACAAGACCCTCTCTCTAATTTATATTCTTATATCTATTAATATTATCATCATTTAAAAACTCATAGGCATCGTTTATCTCTTGAAACATCCTTGTTGCATCAGGCGATTTGTTTAAATCTGGGTGATATTGTTTTGCCTTTTTTCTATAGGCTAATTTTATTTCATATTTATCCGCATTATATCCAACACCTAGCATATCACAGCTTTTTCTATACTTATCGTTAAACTCAGTAGCTGGATTTACATAGGGGTCTTTATTACCATAATAGCTACCCTGGCTATATCCACCATAGTTAGTTTGTCCACTGTTTCCCCTTTGGTAGTTCTGGTACTCAGACCACCGTTTAAACATATCCTCCCATTCGTTTTGCTGCTCAGATTGACGGCGCTGTTGTTCTTTTCTTTTTTTCTCATATTCCATATCTTTATATCTACTTTTGTAATCACCAAAAGTTTCGAATTGATAGATGGTACCATGAATAAGATAATTAGACCTATCATAAAGATATTCGGTTATAATATATTTTAGATATTTTAAATAGGAGACAAACTGAGTCCCTAGTATTGGAAATATGACGAAAAATAGTATAATTAAGAGCACAGCAGGATTTAGCAATAAGGCAAGCCCAAAAGGCCCTGCCAACATAAAAATTAGCAAACAACCTCCCATGCTTATTAGGGCAGCAAAGCCTTTTGCAATATTTCCCACAAATGTAACTATGGTTTCTATGATTGCAATTAAACCAGTAAATATTCCAGATATTAATTTGGTAATAGCATATAAACATTTTCCGGCTATCTTTTTTAATGTATTCATATAGTTTTAGCTCCTAAATCTTGTTATTTTGTGTTTTATATACCTTAGATTATATCACAATATATAATTACTTTTCCATAAGTTTGTAAATGATAACTTGAAAATATTAACTTTATGATATTAGATAAGGGAAAATAGTAATTCATGCTTTTATTAATAAATAGAGGATTTTAAATAAATATGTAGAATAATCTAATATATATAGATATTTAGGTTGAAGGTGATATATATGATAGAATCAAAATATAGGTATTCAGTATTAATTTATAAAGAAAATATCGATAGATATTGTTGCGAAAAGATTATTGAACATTTAAAAAATGGCATAAAGGTGTATTTGATAACTAATATAAATAAGGATGATGTTTTAGCAAATTTCATCGAAAATGAAAAAGATATATTTAATATAGCAACAAAAGAGATGCTCCTTAATATTCTTTATAATACATATATCAATGCTAATTCAGAAGAAATCTATTATGATGGGAATATAGACAATATTAACTTTTATAATCAATTATCTAAAACTAAATTTAATATAGAACAATATGAAATAGAGCATGAAGATATGGGAAAAAATATAATAGTTAAATCTGGGGCAGGCACAGGGAAAACCAAGGTCATGATAGATAGGGCTATGTTTATAAAGCATATGAAAAAAGATACTAAACTATCAGATATAGTTATGATTACATTTACAAAAGAAGCCATCAAACAAATGAAAAATAAATTGAGTAATAGACTAGATTCTTATTATCTAATAACTAAAGATGAGAAATACCTAAAATGGATAGATGAACTTTCAGACATGAAAATAATGACCATACACTCCTATGCAAAATATATTCTTCAAAACACAGGACAAGAGTTAGGATTTCCATCATCCTTTCAAATTAGAAGCTATAAATATGAAAAAAGAAATATAATTGAAAAGAACATAGATAAATTCAACGAAGAATATCCAGAAATATATGAAAAGTTTGAAAGGATACCCCAGTATTATATTATAAATAATGTTTTACTAGTCAATTCTTCTTTAGATAACCATTCTATAAATCTTTATAACAATGAAACCAATGTAGATTTTGGACAAGATGATTATTATTTCAACGTTTTTTTAGATTATCTTGTAACAAATTTGAATAAAGAATTATTACAAATAAAAAAGGAAACAAATAACTGGGAAATAACAGATCTCATGAAATACTTAACTCAATTGGAAGATGTAAAGAAAGTTAGCGAAAAAGTTAAGCTTAAATATATTATGATAGATGAGTTTCAAGATACGGACATAGTACAGGTTGGATTTGTTCTATGGCTATTTAATAATTTTAAATGCAAGTTATTTGTTGTAGGAGATATTAAACAAAGTATCTATAGATTTAGAGGGGCAGACTATACAGCTTTTGAACAGTTAAGAAAAGGATTAATAAATATGGGAGTTAAAAATATTGAGGAACATAGCCTTAATAAAAACTATAGGAGCTGTCAGGATATCATAGATAATCTAAATACATTGTTTACCAATGTAAGCAGAGAAGCAGTTAAATTCAAGTTTACGAAAGATGATCTTTTAAATTCAATGATAGATAGGCCAAATGCAAAAGGATTATTGATAAAAGAAGTTAAAACAGATTTAGAAAGGATAGAATTATTAAGAAACATACTCAAAGAAAAAGAAGAGAATGATACAGTAGCCATATTGGTTAGAACCAACGAGGATGTTAGATATATGGTGGACCTTTGTCAAGAAAACAATATATATTGTGAAGCTGAAATTTCTGGCGATTTTTTTAGACATATTGCAGTAAGAGAATTTTATTTATTAGTATACGCATTAATCTTTAAAAACGATAGTCTTATACAATATTCACTTGCTAAATCTTCCTATGGCAATAGCTCGATATACCTGGAAGATATATTTAATAGATTTTCTCCTAACGAAGATTATCTGAAAACCTTTCTTTTAGAAAAGGGCCATTATAATGAGTGGAATAGATATTTTGAGAATATAACAAAAAGCCCAGTATTAGATACTTTAATTGAAATTATAGAAAATAAAAATCCAGCAAAAACTTATGCCATAAATCTATTAAAACATAATGATAATATCCATGATATATCTAGGACAGAAATACTAGAATTATATAATGCCCATTATGTCGATTATGAAAAAAATCTAGAATATTTATTATATTTAATCCAAAAAAACTTTTCTGATAAAATACTTACCATAAATGAATTAGAAAGATATCTAAGAATAGAAATCCAAACTAATGAAGAAGAAAACGCTAAAAGAGTATCAAAAGAAATCACTAAGAAAAAGGTTCTATGCATGACAGTACATAAAGCCAAGGGCTTAGAATTTGACCATGTATTTTTGCCAATAACAGATCATAATTTTTATGCTAGCAACAGAAAAGCTCAAATATACTTATCTGGGAAGGATAAAAATTATAAAGTAGGCTATAAAATTTATATTGATGATAACTTATATCAAAACAACTACTTTAATGAAATCATTGGTAATGAAAAAGATGAAATAATAGGAGAAGAAATAAGGCTTTTTTATGTTGCCATGACTAGGGCAAAGAAAGGGTTATATGTGCATCAAGACAACTTATATAATAGGAATAACAAAATAAACAAATGGGAAGATGTAATGACTTGGAGGTAAAACTATGTTTAAAGTAGAAACCTACGAAGATCCAATTAGATATTTTAACAATCTAAATATTAATAGAGATGAAATCCACATATTAGGTCAGCATTCTATTAGTACATATTTAAAAGAGATAAACCAAAATAAAATGATTAACATCTGGACCTATGATGATTTAATGGAGGCTTTATATCCAAATTGGAATTCTCCAATAAATGAATTATGGATGGAAATGGATTTATACAAAATATTAACAGAATATGATGATAGAAATATAATCAAAAGCATGAAAAAGGATATAAAATCTTTGTTATATGCCTATAGATATTTAATAGAGATAGGCATTGAGCATATAGATGAAAGAAAAGCTGAAGACCTACCCGAATCTATATTTATAGATGTATTTAATAAATTTTCTAAAGAACCTATTGTAACAGAATCTAGTATAGAATTAAAGGCTGTCAATAGCAAAGATAAAATTATAAGTAGATTAAATAGACGTGGAATAGAAAAATACAAGTTCAGAAAAAACCTACTCACAAATATTACAAAGATATATGTACATAATATGGAACGGTTAGATATGCGCAGGATAATATTCTTTGAAAGAATGAACTGGATAAAGTTGTTTGTTACCTTCAGAATCCCCTATTATGAAGGATATAATTCCCTAAATCGAGGATGGATAGAGATATATAAAGAAATCTGTGATTTTAACAGATGGATAAAAATAGATAAACCCATTATACAAACAGGTAAAGGGAAAGCATATATCAATTACCTGGAAGGAAAAGACATATTAGCAGAAGATAGATCAAATTTAACTTTTTTAAAGTTCGAGGAGTCTATTGAATTTAAGAGGTATCTAAAGGAAAATCCATTACAATTAAAGGAAGTTGAATACTTTGCATTTTCTGATGATGAACTCAATAGATATGTAAGGGATGAAATAAAAATTGCAAATAAAAGAAACAATGGGGGAAATAGAGAAGCCCAACATATATTTGATTTTGGCATAGGTAAATTCTTATATTTTCTATACGAAATTGAAATAAAAGACGGGGAGATTTACATAGATTACAATTCATTTCTAGAATGTATAACATCAGGATGGATAAAAAATGGGGAAAAGGCATTGGCATTTTTAAAAGATATAGAACCTTATATGTTTGGCGTAGAAACCATATCGGATATCATCCATAGGCTAGAAAGTTTAGAGTATTTGAACAAGGTCAGTAATATATTTGATGATAATGCAAAGGAAAGTACTGGAGAAAACAGAATCAAAAAATATCTATCCAACCCTTTTAGGGTATTTCCATATGTAAATTTAGATAGATATAGTGTATCTATAGAAGATTTGTTTCAAATGGCAAAAGAATTTCAACAAATGGTTTTACATATTTTTGAAGGAAATGAGGAGTTATTTGACTTAAAAGATCATTTAAGAAAACTAGGTGAATATTGGGACCAAATTGAATATGGAATAATAAAAAACTTAGACAAAGAAGTCTATGATAAAATAAATAACATATTTAAACAAAATTTAGAAAGCCACCAAGTTACTAAATATGGAATAAGAGATTTTTTAATATTAAAATTAGGAATAAAAGGTGATGAAGAGAATATAGAAGTAATAAATTCCTTTCAACAATTGGAAGGACATATATTAAACGGTACAAAAAGGTTAATCATAGCAGACTTATCTTCTAAAAGTGTCAATAAATATTTAAAAGCAAATAAAGCCATACCTAATTATTTAACCTATGAAAACATTGAAAAATATATAAAAAACAAAAAAGAAAAATACAATTATATTTTAGAAAGAAGTATAAAAGTAAGCAAAAGATATGATGAATATATCCAATACTTTATAAACTACGGTATTTTTCAACTTTTAAGTTTCTACAATGGAGAAATAGAATTTTGTTGGATTGAAGATTTAAATGAGTTTGATGATGAATTCAACACTTTAAAAGTTATAAAAAACATATATGATTTACGAGAAGGAAAAGTATATTTCGGGGATTTAGAATCTACAACTGGTGATATATTTTCAAAGATTTTAAATGAGGACAAACCTAGGGAAAACATTTTCAATAAAAAGAAAATCTATATGGAAATTTCACCAGTAGGATGGAGAGATTTAGATTTTTGTCCAAAGAAATTTCTTTATTCAAATGTATTAAAACCTAACCCCATATATTATTCAGATTTTCATCAAAGGCTAGCTTTTTCATCTATTGTAACTCTTTTTAGTGATCAAGCTATGGGGATGGACAATGTGGAAAAATACTTATTTCCTCTTTTTCCTCAATGGCTAGATACAACTAAAAACAATATGTTGAATACATCTTTCAAAAGAGACCTAAGAATAAGTTCTAAACATCAAAATATTATATTTCCCAAGAACTTAGCTGATATACAAATCCTTAGATCTAGATATTTAGTAACTAAAAAGTGGAAGATAAAAAATGCCTATAAAAAATCTTCTATTAATCCAGAAGAATTATTTGAAGAATCCTTAGAAAAAATAAAAAAAGAAAGGGCAGAAAAGGGATTACATTGTAGTATGTGTCCACATGTTTTAATATGTCTAAAGGGGGAATTCGCAATTGATAGGAATAGACGATATTAAATTTAGTGAATTTTTCCTACGAACTGCTAAAGCTTGGCAGTTCGAGAAGAATTATGACTTCTTGGATTTCATAAGTTTGTCTAAAGAACAAATAAATATTATTGAAAGAAAAGATGCACAAATGCTCATAAATGGATCTGCGGGTAGTGGGAAAAGTATTACTTTATTATATAAAATGATAAAAACCATGATGGATGAAAAAAACCCTCAAAGGATATTGTATTTAACCTTTAATAGTACATTGGTATCTGACACATATAAAAGAGCCTGTTTGTCAAAGGAGTTTAAAGAATACAAAGATTATCACGATGTAAAGATTTGGACATTTCATAAAATGAGCTATGAAATACTAAACCAAATGGGATTTAAGGACATAAGGAATTTAAATATAAACATTGAAACTATAGAAAACTCCAATGATAAAATTCGCCGCCGACTATATCCTATCCTAGAATTTTATACTGATCCTCATCAAAAGGGATATAAAGAATTAGATGATAGGGAAAAGCTCTACTCCACTCATGATGTTAATTTCTTAGCAGAGGAAATCCTTTGGATGAAAGCCAATGGTTATATAAAGGAAACTGATTATTTAGAAGTAGAGAGAAATGGACGAGGCAACGCTCCAAGGCTTACAAAAGCTCAAAGAAATACCATCTATAAAATATTTTTAGAATATGAAAGAAGAAAAGAAGACATATACCATAATGATATGGATTTAGAAGATTATGCCCTTAAATTGTTAGAGAATTTTTTTTGCATTCCAGAAGAATTATACTATGATTATATATTTGTAGATGAAGTCCAAGACTTACAAGCTATGCAACTAAAGGCCCTTGCAAAGCTCACTAAGAAAGTCATAATTATAGCAGGCGATTCAAAACAAAAGATATATAAGCGTAGTCCACATTCCTACGCAGACTTAGGAATCAATGTTATAGGTGGTAAAAATAGGACCCTTACTAGGACATATCGCTCAACTAAACAGATAGTTAAATTAGCCAATTCATTGAGTTTTGCAGATATAGAAAGAGAAAAGATTTTAGATATAGACCAAATGGCAGATGGAGATATGCCAGAAATACGTTATTATTCTGAAATGAAAAATCAAGTCAGATATATAATAAATCAAATAAAAAAAATACATAGCAGTGAAGAAGGAGCTACTATTGCAGTAATCCATAGAGAGGAAGATGAAGTATTAAGAAGACAGAAAAGCTATATAAGACAACAGCTAGAGATGAATTTTAGGCTCACTGGTATAGAAGGCTACAATAGAAAGTTTAACTATGCAGATAATAAAAAACCTATATTTTATACTGATATCTACAGTGTTAAAGGGTTAGAATTTGATTATGTATTTATTATAAATTTTGATAAATATAATTATCCTAAAAATAATAAAATGGATAAGGTTAAAAAATATTATGGCAGTCAAAGTTCGGATTCTAGAAAATTATATCAGCAGGATATACAAGAAGTTAGAGATGAAGAAAAAAGGTTATTATATGTAGCTATAACTAGGGCAAAGAAAAATGTATTTTTAACTTATTCAGGGAAAGAGGATAGAAACATCTCATCCTTTGTAGAAGAATTCGATACAAGGGATTACAAAGCTTATGGATTTAAAAAAACTGATATTAAGAAAAAGGAGGAAAAGATTGAGGAAGAACTATTAGCTATTATATCTGGGTAAGTAAATTATTTATATATTTTTACAGGTTTGGGAATATCCTAAACCTGTGTTTCCCCTTAATTCATATGATTCTTAGCTTTCCCCACCAATTGACTTCGTCTAGCCCCTTTATAAGAAGCATAATATTCCTTTAAATCCTTGATAACAGAAGTATCATGACCATTATCTTTTAGTTCTTTTTCCATTTTCTTAATCATTTCATTAAAATTTGCATCACATTCTTCTTCTAGCCTACTTCCCTTATTTAGATACTTATTTGCAAGTTTAGCATTGGATGTATTTCCAGATTTATATTCCTCATAAGCTAATTTAGTAATGCTATCTAATTTAGCTTCATAGTCTTTTTGTAATAGCTCAAGTTTATTATTATAATTAGACACTATATTTATATAGGATTTACTATTAACATTATCTTTAGTTTCATCATCCTTATTATTTGTCACTTTATTTTCTGATTGGTTTTCTTTTTTATTATCATTAGCATTTGCTGAAGCTATGCCATTATCTTCTTCATCAATTATATCTAATAAAGGGTTTTCTATAGGTTCTAAACTATCACTATCATCAGCTGAGTCCTCATACTTACCACTACTTATATCATTATAGCTTTTTAGCATATTGAACATAAACTTTATCTTGCCTAGATTAAGTATAACTACAAGAAAGAGTACCCCTATAATAGACAAGAATATATATTTACCACGATTTTTTTTCACTAAACATCACCTCTTAATACTATTTTAACAATTATATCATATATTCGCTTATCTATACATAGAAAATTAGGGTATTCATTCCTTTGAAATATGCCGAGAAAAGTAGTATGAAATATTATCAAACTATACTATATATACCATTAATGGTTTGAGATTAAGGGAAAAACCTGCTATAATAAACAGACATAGGAACAATTACCTATATTGGGTTGGGGATATTGTACTAGGTTCAAATGGAATAGGATTCAATTGGATATTTGCAGGATGTTTGCAAAGCAATGAATCTTTTTTAGCATCAGTAGCCGTGGGATTACCTTATAAAGAATAGTGTAATATATAGCCTCTACCTTATTGATCAATATCTATTACTACCATATTTGTGGATAAGATAGAATTACTATTATCAGTTAATGTTTTACGGTGAATATCTTTGAGTTGTTCGATGTTATCATTATTCATCTCAAATATATTTGTTGCTAAAGTCCCTGGAGCGGGTCTCTTATTAATATCTTTCATGTACTCGTATCCTATGGCTATAGACATAATTATTGTGATAAGTTTTTGATAAACAAAGTAATTTATTCTTTTTGTTTTTAACTTAAAATTCTCTAAAGGTTTAAAAAATTGATTTTCAAACCAAAATTTATAGCAGTGGCAAGTCATGTGGAAGCAGTTTCTTCTTTACATTTAGTCTGAGAAAAGGTAACATTATTCATAGGGATAATACCTGCTTTTCTTTAATTTTTTATTGGCAAGGAAATTATACATATTAGGACACATTGCATGGGCTATCTATTATAAATGGTTGAAGCATCCTAAAAGCGAACATGGACTTTAAAATGAAAAGATATCTAAAAAGGCCAAAAAAATTTATGATGAACATCTGGATATGGGATACCATAGGATTCGTGATGAATTCGACAGAAACTACGATATACATGTAAACGATAAGCGTATCTTGCATATCGATTGAATATTACATATTCAATGTACCATCAAATTTAGAAATAAGGGATGTATAAAGAATGCATCATTACCAGAGTGCATTGCAGAAAACGTACTAAATTGGGAATTTTACTCGGACAAGCCAAATGAGAAATGGGTTACTGATGTTATTGAATTTAAGTATGGGGCAACGTTGAGTGGGTATACATAAGCTATACCTTAGTGCAATTTTAGATTTGTGTGATAGATGTCCTGTTTCATTCATTATAAGCAATCACAATAATAATCAGCTTGTTCTTGATACATTTGATGCTGCCATAGCAAATAATCTTGATGCACATCCATCTTTTTCTAATACACAAGCGGAATATTTTATCAGAAATTCATTAATGCCGGAATGACACAAAGTATGTCATTGTATCGACAATAACTCAATGGAAGGATAAAACAAAATTAAACTACTGATAAGAGAAAACTTTGCATATAAATTCAATGTTGAACTATAAGTCAATCGGGCATACAAACGGGCGTATGAAGCATTATCATTGAAAGTGAGGACGGAAAACAGATTTTATTATGTTTTTAAGAAGAAAAAATTATAATTTTAAATACTAATATAGAAAAGAGGTATGTTATGAAAATAATTAAAAGACTCACAACGATATTGATTATTATATCTATGATAATTGAAGGAAGTAGCGTAGCTTTTGCCTATAATTCTGCTCCTCAAGTAATACGAGATGTCAAAGTTTATATAGATGGGGTTCAATTTCAAACTAATGAAGATTTCTATAATTTCAACGGTACTACTTTGGTTCCTATGAGAGCATTTTTTGAGAAACTAGGAGCAAAAGTGAGTTGGGATACAGAAACACAAACTGTAGTTGCAGACGCTAATGGAAGAATTATAGAATTAGCTATTAATAGCAAAACAGCTAAAATAAATGGGGAAGATAAAGTTTTAGTAGTTGAACCAAAATTAATTAATGACACTACATATGTTCCTCTAAGGTTTATAGCAGAATCTCTTATGTATGAAGTGGATTGGGATAGCACAAATAAAATTATTTCAATAATTGACACTAAAACAATCAAAGAACAAAAACAATTAAAGGTATATGAAAGTTCATCATTTTTTAAAAAAGATTATATAAAAATGGAAATCATTAATAATGAAATGATTAGCATTAAAGGACGTACAGATTTAGAGAAAACAAATTGGCTATTTAAAATTGATAGTATTGATACAAAATCAAGTATTATTAAAGAATATAAAGAGATTAAATCCAATAATATGTATGAAGATACTTTCACTTTAAAAGATAAATTAAAAGAAGGAGAATATAAGATAAGCATCTATTTTAAAGACAATTATGATAGCATGTTCTGGGGCTATTATTGGGATATACCATTAAAATATGAAGATGGAGAAATATTTTTCCCTATATCACCAGTATATGAAAATAATTATTTAGAATTTATGAAAAACTCTGTTATAGAACCGGAGAATTATTTGAATATAACAATAAAGAATGAATCGGAAAGAAAACAAATTGAAGACTTAGCTAATGAAATTACAAAAGGTGCAAAATCTGATTATGATAAGCTTCTAGAGATTAATGATTGGGTTGCACAAAATATTTATTATGATTGGGATGGTTATATAACTGGAACATATGGCAGAACAGATGCCTATGGAACTTTAGAGGCTAGAAAATCAGTATGTCAAGGATATGCTGAATTGACTAATGCACTGTTAAGAGCAGTAGGAATACCTTCTCGATTAGTAAGTGGACATGCTCTAGGAGTTAGTGCATTAGGAGAATATTGGAATGACGTTAACCATACGAAAGCTAACCATGCCTGGAATGAAGCTTTTGTTGATGGCAGGTGGGTTATTCTGGATACAACATGGAATAGTGGAAATAAGTATGAGAATGGAACATTTAAAAAAGGAACAATGAGTTATAGATACTTCGATCCGAGTTTAGAAGCTTTTTCTTATACGCATAAGATTATAGATATTGATAAAGAGTAATTATAATGTTATCTAAGCCAGGTAAATATCTAGGACCGGCACTAACATACTAACTTATTACGAACAAGCAATGGCAATGGAAAGGTTGATATAATGGTGAGATATACGGATGATTTTGTATGTTGCTTTCAGTATGAACAGGAGGTAAAGGTATTCTATCAAGCCATAAATTTTCGATTTTCTTGGATTCACCCATTATTGTGGGGAAAGTAGGTGCGGAAGTTTCCAGGTTAAAAGAAAGACCAGCAACAAAAAGTTTAAAGTAGGTATACTAAGGATAAAAACCCAGCTTAAAGAAAACAGATATATGCAGCTACAATAGGTTCATTTGTTATGAAAAATATAGTCATATCATCTATAAAAATCCTATGTGCATCAAAAGAAATGCTGAAAATGAATAAGACATCAATGGTAGGGACAGCTTTGAAATTTTAGCTGTTCTTATTTTATCTTAGTTTATTAGGGGGGTGTTTATGTTGGAAAAGAATATTAAAACTTATGAAATGTTTGCAGCTGATCCACAAAACACTAGAAGGATCCATGAAGAAAAAGAGCATTTATTTAGGAGTAAATTTGAACGGGATAGGGATAGAATAATATATTCAAAGGGGTTTAGAAGGTTAAGTGGCAAGACTCAAGTATTTGTGACTGGATTTGATGACCATGTTCGAACTAGACTAACTCATACACTAGAAGTTTCACAAATAACTAAAACAATATGTAAAAGATTAAATCTAAATGTCGAGTTAGGTGAGGCTATAGCAATGGGGCATGATATTGGACATACTCCATTTGGGCATATGGGTGAAAGAACTCTCAATTATATCATGGCTGGGTGTGATGATATTAAAGGAATAGGCACCAATATGGACAATAAATATAAAGGATTTAAGCATAACTTACAAGGACTTAGGGTTGTGATGGACCTTGAAAAAATATCAAAAAAGTATGATGGATTAAATTTAACACCTTATACATTGTGGGGAATTTTAAATCATAGCGATGAAGTATATAAAAGCTGTGGTAGAAAATTTGCAAAAGAAAATGTATGCAGTTTAAAGCAGTCTTATAAAAAATGTGATGGTTTTGAGAAAACATTTTCCCTTGATTTCTATAATAAATACAAAGATGAAATTGGAAAAGATGCTTGGACTGTAGAAGCATTAATTGTAAGACAAGCAGATGAAATAGCTCAGAGACATCATGATATAGAGGATGCTTTGGAAACTAATATTATTGAGAAAGAAGAACTGGTAAGTAAAATTGAAGAATATTTTGGTTCCTGGCTTAAAGAAAGTCAATGGTCTTACGATTTTCAAATGATACAGAAGGAAGGCGATAGGACTTATTATATGCCTATGCTTTCAAGTTTAATAGTTGATTTTTTAACTACAAAATACATTGAAAGTTTAGAAACAACATTAGATGATTTGATAATTAAATATAATATAAAGGGTAGTAACGATTTTCATAAAAATAAACCTGTCATAAGAAGAGAGTATAGAATAATGGGCAAATCTTTGTTTGAACAATTTTCGTATGAAGAATCATTAAGAGATAAAGAAAGGGATTTTCAAAAATACTTGAGGAATAGAATTTTAAATTCCTTTTTAGCCCAAGCCATGGATGGAAAATCTAATTTTATTATAAGGCAATTAATAAAAGCCTATGTTACTAATCCTCAACAATTGCCTGATAAGACTATATTCACCTTATATAGAAACTACTTATCATCTAATGAGTGGAATAAATACAAAGGAAAGTCTTTCAGAGAGGTAGTAGGTCGATTAAGAAATCAATTAAACAGTGATTACTTTACTAAATCTGAAAAGGAATTCAGAATGGTTTTACTTAGAACTATTTGTGATTATATAGCGGGTATGACTGATAATTATGCTATAGAACAATACAACTTATTATATAGCTCCAAACAAATTGGACATATTTAAATTTAGGTGGCGATTATATGGATAAAAATTTTACAATGTCAAAGGGAAAAACAATTAGGGATCCAGTACATGGTGATATTTTTTTCCCGAATAAGTTTCTAAATATTATTGATACACCAGAATTTCAGCGACTAAGGAGAATTCATCAGTTGTCAGTAGCATATTTGGTTTTTCCAGGAGCAGAGCATACCAGGTTTTCTCATTCTATCGGTACATATTATATTATGCAAAAAATAATAGAACATTTTAAACCTATTATGGAAAGTATTAATTTAGAATTAAAAGAAAGAGATATTGATTTGGCATTAGTTGCAGCATTATTACATGATATAGGACATGGCCCTTTTTCTCATGCATTTGAAAAAGCAATACCTAATAATGATAGTCATGAGGTATGGACTATAAAAATTATTTTAAGCCATGATAGCAATATTAATAGAGTGCTGAAGAAAAACTTTGATGAAAGGTTCCCTGAGGACTTAGCTGATATTATTCGCAAGGAAAGATTAGTTAGAAAAGATGGCCTAAAGCGTAGGTCTACTGATAATATTGACCTGTTTTTCATATTGTCAGCATTAATTAGCAGCCAATTGGATGCAGATAGAATGGATTATTTGGTTAGAGATACTAAATATACTGGAGTTGCTTTTGGTAATATTGACATAGAACGTCTTATCAGTTCTATGACATTAACGGTATATAAAGATAATTATTATGTATGTGTTGTTGATAAGTATTTGCCTGATATAGAAAATTATTTATTAGCAAGATACCATATGCATGAGGAAGTTTATTTACATGATGTAAAATGTGAAATGGAAATTGTTATAAAAAAGATTTTGAAAAGGGCTATTCAATTATATGGCAGTGAAGGCAATTCTGTTAAGGATATCATACCTAGACCATTATTGAAATTATTTGAAGGAAAAGAGATATCTATTACAGAATATATATCTTTGGATGATAATGTTATGCTATCCATTTTCTCTAAATGGATGGAAGAAGCAGATCCAATATTAAATAAATTATGTTCTTGTATTATCGATAGAGAGAAATATAATAAAGTGAAGATATTGAACAATACTGAAAGGGATATTTGTGAATTTAAAAAAGAGTTAACAGAGATTCTTTCAAGGCATGATTACCATGTAGAGGATTATGAAAATGAATTTTTCTGGTTAGAGTCAACGGAGAGGTATAGTATATATAAGAAAAATACGGATAATATCTGGATATTAAAAAACGATGGAACAATAAATGATATATGTAATGTATCTAAGATTATTAACGAAAGGCTAAATGGTGAAAAGACAATGACTTTTATTAATTATGATATTTTGAAAGAGATGAAGGGGCTGTCAGATAGAGATTCAGCTATTAATGACATAAAAAACCTTATAAAAATTTATAACAATAGAAATCATATAGAAATTGAAAAAAAATATATATTTGATAATTGTAAAGTTTTTGATCAAGTTCTAAAGGTATTATCTGAATGGAATGAATATGAAGTTAATAACTCAGAATGCAGTAAAATACAAACAGATTATTATTATGACACTGATGATTTGTATCTTTTTAACCAAAATAAAACATTAAGATTTAGGGAAATAGATAATCAAACTAAACTTACGATAAAAACTCCCACTAAAGCAAATAGTATACCAGAAAATGCTGATAGCCAAAATGAAAGGTTTGAATATGAAGCGGTAGTATGTTCTCAAAACAAAGATGAAAATAAACACCATATAGTTAAATACTTGCCAGAGCTTGATGCTGAAGATAGGTGGGAAAACTTAAATAAATCTTTGACAGTTATCAATGATAGAAAGGAAATACATCTTTATAAGAATGATGTACAATTTGAAATGGCTTTCGATAATGTTAAATACTTAAGTGAAAATGGAAAAGAAGAATCAGACTATCAAATTGAAATAGAACTAAAATCAGATTATATCCATAGAATAAACCTAAAAATTCTTACTGACTATTTAGAAAAAAATATCCCAGAATTAACGCCAATGAATGAATCAAAGTATAAGAGAGGGTTGAAATTGACGGAGAAGGGGATTGAGGAAGTATATAGTATGAAATAAAGACAGGGGAGAAGAAGTTAGCTAATGAAGTAAGAATAAAGTAAAATCTAATGGGGAAATGCGAAGATAATTTGATGCAAATCTTCCGGCAATTAATAAAATCAAAGGGCATACATGTTTCGCTTCGTACTATAAAGAATATGTATCGATACTAAACTTTTATTATATTTAATGGAATGGTGTTGAGTTTAATGAAATTTACGGAAAAGGCTTTAACACATTTAAATTCAAATGAGTTTTCTAAAGGTACAAGGGAATTTACTAAAAATATAATTAATGCTGCTAGTGGAGATATTGTTGCAGCGGCAGAAGCAATGGAATTTGTTTTAGAATTTTCAATGTTTATAAGAGAGTGTTTGTTTTGGGAGAAATTTGTCATGTTTATGGATGGTGTATTTTTAGAAGATGATGATATTAGAAAAATTTCTGAGATATTTGCAGATAAAAAAGAGAAAGAGGATTACGCTAGACGCATTATAAAAGTTATTGATGATATTGATATAAAAGTCAAAATAACTTACATTATTAATTTAACACGTGCATTGTTAGCAGGGTTCATTACTAAGGCTGATTATTATAGACTTATTAATGCTGTAAAGAATACCATGGAAGAAGATTTGCGGTTTCTAACAGGATCGATAGATCAAGATCATTTAACAACTAATATTAATTTTGAATTTTTAAGACAAAATGGATTGGCAATACAACTTATACTTTCTGGCAAAGGAGATGATAGCGGCGACGAATTTGTTTTTACTTCTTTAGCACGTATGATTGACAAATACGGATTGAAATATGGCAATGAAAAATACCAATATTCCACTTCAAAATTAAGTTTAAGTGAGCAACCTGTAATTCAAACCAAGTTGGGTGATGTTGTAGCAAGGTTCGGATAAGCTAATTTTTTTAAATAAAGTGATGGATTTTCTTTTTAGATATTAACTTTGCCTTTTAAACAGATAGGAAAAGCAGAAATACCTTTGGTAGATTCTAATACTACACTTTATATTATTGGTAACGGATTTGATATGATGCATGGAGTTCCATCAAGCTACTATAATTTTAGGGACACCATAGGAAAGAATAATATGCTGAGAATTACATTGGAATCTTATATCAGAAAAGATGACGTGTGGGGAGACTTTGAAGATAGTTTAGCATATTTAGATCGCGTAAATATCCAAGCTCGGCACTAACATACTAACTTATTACGAACAAGCAATGTTAATGGCAAGATTGATATAATGGTGAGTTATATAGATGATTTTGTATGTTGCTTTCAGCATGAACAGGAGGTAGAAGTATTCTAATTATTAACCTTGAACTAGCAATACAATGCTATGCAACCTTTTTTGAGGAGTTGGGCCCTATTGCAAAGTTAAACAAAGCTAAATTATTTAATAATAAAAATAATTTAGAGAAAATTTTTAAAAAACTTAATGCTGAAAAAGTATTATTGTCATATAATGTATATTCTTATATATCAGATATAATAACAATGTTTAGAAGATATAGACGTAATAATGCAAAAAATGAAATATTAGAATTTTTAGAAGTAAATGAAGAAGAAATTAATGATTATATTTTTATGAACACAGCTGATATTTTTTTACTTTCTGCATTTTCTGAAATCGTTCGACATGAAATATGTCCTTTTGATAAAATAGGTAAAGAAATTAATGGAGATATAAAAATTAATAATTTTGAAGAATGGGAACATGAAATAAAGGAAGATATGGATATTTATATTAAAAAGGCTATATCATTTATAAAAGATACAATGGATAAAGAAGCTAATGGGAAACCCCCAGCTACATTAACAAAAAATGCTACATTTCACCGTTCAATGATTTTAAATATTAGAGAAGCTTATAGTTAAAATAGCTAAAAAGGAGGCAATATAGAGTGGATAATATGAGTTATGTTAAGTATGAAATTATCGGCATAAGTGGTATTAATTTAAAAAATGATTATAGATATAAGGTTAATAATAAGATAATAGATTCAGTACTAGTTGCCAAGGATCTGGGAAGCATAACTCTATATCTCAAGGAAAATAAATTAAATAAAATTATCGAAAAAAAATGTTCAGACTTTGTTGAGGAATATTTATTAAAATTATGTATCCACCCCGACATTGAAGTAGACAACCCTAGTTATAAAATTAGTTCAACTTATATAATAAATGAGGGCGATAATAACATTTTAACCTTTAAAGAATCATTAACTTCTAAGGACAGCGTTAAAATAATTTATATTTATAATAAAGACAATTTTGATGCTGATATTTTTAACACTAATAAATTGAGTTCAAATCAAGAAGCAGGTATAGAATACAAAAAATTAATGAGTATACTGAAAAATTCGAATAAGGTAACTAGATATTTATTACTATATGAGCAATTACTTGATTTGGTATCTAAAGACAAAAAAAGAAAGGAGCAGAAAAATGTAACTGATTTCATTAGAGAAAATCAATCTAAATTTTCCAATACTAATATTGAATTTTATAAAACTAGGAGAAAAAATGTTAATTTCGAAGAAGACAAGTATACTTATTATAGAAATGAAATATCTCATGCAGAATTTGACTATGACTATGGGAAGTATGAAAAATTAACTAATGATTTAACAAATAATTTTATTAATGGAATTATAGAAATAATAAATTATGCAATAAATGAAACCTATAGTTAAAACAAATAAATTCATAAATAAAAAGGATATCTGATGTTTTTGTCAATGAGATAGCTGTATATATAGCTATAAATATTGGGGAAAAATCATAGTAGACTGCCATATAAAGGAATATGTAAAAGAATTCGAATAAAAGAAATCCTAAATATATGCCTTTATATAAAGTCAGATCAGATATTAGGATTATTACGCTTATGTTATATAAAAGTATATGGAGGCCAAGTAAATGGGAAATAATAACTACATAGGATCAGACAATACTTTTTATCCAGTAGATTCAATTATGAAATCATTATTTACAGAAGAATTAGTTTCTGCAGGCATTGATATTGCTGAAATAAGTATAGATGATCTTATAGAATCGGAAGAATTAAAAAATATACCCATAGTCAAAACTGTTTATGGGTTAGCAAAAACATCCTTAGCAATTAGGGATAGATTTCTTCTTAAAAAGCTGCTTATTTTTATTAAAGACCTAGATCAAGGAAATGCTAAAATAGAAGAAATAGAAAAACGAAGGAAGGCTGCAGAAAATAATGAAAAGTGGCTGAGAAAAGAGGTTGAACTTATAACTATTCATCTGGATAGATTGGATGAACTAGAAAAAACCCGAATTACCTCCTCTTTTTATATTGAATATATAAACCAAAAGATATCTTTTTCTCAATACAGGGAATATCTTGCTATTATTGAGCGTGTCTTTTTCCAAGATTTTATGCAACTATTAGATATTTATGATGCATTAGTACAGGAGAAAAAGGTCAAGGAATACATAGATAATGGCTATAATGGCGGAATTATAATAAAACAAATAAGTGAATTAAACTGCGATAGATTAATAGCTGTTGGGTTGGTACAAGCAAAAAGAACCCCAATGTTCAATGGTAAAATATCATCAAATTATTATTTAACTGAACTTGGTTTAAAATTTGCAGAGGTTTTAGTAAAAATAAATGAAGATACAAATTATTAAATTACTATTTCTTATATCGAAATAATTCCTACTAGAAATCCTCTAGGGAAGGAAGGCAAGAATTATAAATATCCGAGCCTGGTATTGAGTTACTAGCTTTTGGCATGGAAACTGATCAAGTTCGGGTTTATTATAATATAAAAAACTAAGACCTTAAAAAATACTTGCATAGGGAACAGACGTTTTATATAATGGAATAAAGGGTGTACTACATTATTTAATTAAAGGGGCTTAGTTATGATATATAAAATGAAATTAAGAGAAAGTGAATTTAATAATATAAAATATAATGGGAAGATAATAGAGATTAGGTTAAATGACGAAAAAAGGGAAAATATAAAAAGTAGAGATAAAATAATATTCTACAAACTTCCATATATGAAAGAGTCTATTTTGGTTACTGTAGAACAAGTTTAGAAATATCCAAGCCCGGCACTAAGATACTAATTTATTCAACTACTAAAAATTAAATTCTACCAAAATTATTTATATTAGCCACATTACTAGCCATGGACTGAGATTAATCTTAGTCCATGGCTAGTCTTAATTTCCTCATTTATTTAGTATTTGCATACCATTTCCTCTTTAATTATTTTTCTTTCATCTAAATCAATAAGCATTACAAATAAATTTGCCCGAAGCGACTTAGGAGGATTTTGAATTATATTTTTATATCCTTTATCACTATTAACTACAATGGTAAACTTATCAGTTGATTGAAGTTCTATCATGGCAATTTGACCATAGATATCAATAGGTTTCATTTTAAAATATGGCTTATTATCATCAAGACTAGGTTTAAATTCCAAATACCATTTAGTATATTCTTCATGTTCCATATCAATTGCCATATCAGGATAAAAGGGCTTATTTTGGGGTTTATGTATACTCCATTGAAAAGTTTCATTATATAAATATGATGAAATTATTTGAAAAAAGTTTTCTTCTGTTTGCCTTATGAATATTTGTCTATCTTGTGGAGAATACTCTTCTTCAATAGATTCTGCGTTTATATATCCCGCTGCAATCATAAGACCTTTATAAGTAACCCCATTATTAGCTTTTAAGGCTAACTTTGATATGGTTTCAGGAGTAGGTGGAGAATCTACCAACTTTCTTAACAATCTAGAAATATGTGAAGCACTAATATTAGCCTCATCAGCATATTGATTAATGGACCTATCCCCCTTTGCTTTATTTAAAAGAAATGCAAAAATAGGCTTATTAAATGTATTTTCACTATTCATAATGTTTCCCTTTCTTATTTTAAATATATTTTGTACTATAGGCATAGTATAACACCTTCGTTGCTTATAGTCAACAAATTGCCTAGTAGGCTATTTATATTAAATGATATTTCAAAGGTAGATTTTTTGGGAAAAATAATATTTTAAAGGTATATTGCTTAAAAGTGATAATTATGATATATTAGTTATAGATACTTTTATAAAAAAAGTTATATAATAAAATTTACTAACCTCAATACTATACGATTCTTACTACATTACTTTCTCAGTTCAGCCATTCACCACAAGCAATACTAAGCTTTAATACATCCAGGATGGTGGTGGTTATTTCCAGTAATAAAGATACATATAAAAAATATTTATTATGGAGATGTTGGAAATGGAAAATAGCTTTATAAATTTTAAGAATATACTTGAGGAGGGATATTTGTGGAATTAGAAAACATTATGTGAGAGGAAGTAATGGCCATTATTCCAGATTATGATGATAAAGGAAATTGTACTAAATTGTATATGAAAAATGGTGAAATCCAAAAGATGAACAAAAGTTTTAGGGCTGTTCGCAATAAAGTGTGCAAATATTATTTAATGGATTTTAAGGCTGCAAGAGAGCATTTTAGGGAAATATCATTTATGAAAAATTTAGTACCCATTTCTTTTGATGGAGAAGATGTGTTTGTTTATATTAAAGTTAGAAAACCTAAATTTAAAAATGATGGTGCTCATGGTCTTGTAAATACAACATATATTGAGAAAGTAACGAAAGATAAAGATAAAGTTATGGTAAAATTTTACAACAATGAAAACATTAAAAGTTTATGGACTGCTGATAATACTGAGAAACATATTGATAGGGGAAATAAATTGAAACAGCAATGCAGAGATAACTTTAGGATAATTAACAATGATTACGATTTAAATGAGAAATATGGTAAACCTGTTACCAGAAAAGATCTAATACTTGTAATGGAAAAAACATTGGAAGTATTAGAAAGATAATAAATGTATGCACCAGGGACGCGCCTTTTTGCATTTTTGCATAAGTTTAATTTATCAATAGCAAAATCCCCCCAAATTTTCTATATAAGATATAGAGAAAACTTGGGGGGATTTAGTATGAATAAATTGTTTAACACTCATCCACTAGTAGTGGACAAAGAAATAGCTACAATATTAGGGTTAAATGAGGCGTTGGTTTTACAACAGCTTAATTATTGGATAGAAAAGAATAGGGAAAACAATAGAAACTTTCATGAAGGAAGATACTGGACATATAATACCATCAATGAATGGCAAGAGGAATTCCCATCTTGGAGTACATCTGCTGTTAAAAGGGTATTTTTCATGCAATACTTAAAAAAGTGGATCTATGTCAATACTTTGGACATAAGAGTTATAAGCAAAGAAGAGATAATTTTAGCACTAAATAATATATACTATCTAATAGAACCAAATATTGCAAAAGATATTAATTAAAGTGGAGAAATCCACTTTTTTTGTTATAAAAACTATATTATTTGTTAATAATATATAAGTGAGTATTAGGGAGGGATTTTATGAAGTATAAAATTGGAATGCCTAGAGGAATGCTGTATTATGACTATTATCCTTTTTGGAATGAATTTTTTCAGGAATTAGGTTTAGAAGTTGTTGTATCACCTAAAACAAACAAAGAGATTTTAAATGAGGGAGTTTTGTCTTGCGTTGATGAGGCATGTTTACCAGTAAAAGTAATGCATGGTCATGCAAACTATTTAAAGGATAAGGTGGACTTTTTATTTATACCTAAGATAATGAGTATTAGGAAAAAGGAATACTGTTGTCCTAAGATATTAGGTTTGCCAGAAATGATAGTTAACTCAGTTGATGGTTTGCCACCAGTTATAGATACAGTAGTTAACTTAAAAAAGTCCAATTTAAGCATCAACAAGTCAGTTTTTGAAACAGGAAAGTATTTTTCAAAAAATCCTTATAAGGTAAGGAAGGCATACTTAAGGGCTCTAGAATCTTATGAAAAATATAAAGCATTGTTGAATAAGGGAGTCATTCCAATGGATGCTATCAAGATGTACAACAAGGCATTCAAAGATATAACCAATCATTCAATAAAACACAATATGGTTATCATGGTGGCTGGACATCCTTATAATATTTATGATGAATATATAAATATGAATTTAATTTCTAAGCTATCTAATGAAAAAATTAAGGTGCTCACTCCTGAAATGATTAGTGAAGAAAAAATAATACATTATTCAAATATGCTTCCAAAAAGGATGTTTTGGACTTATGGTAGAAGGATAGTGGGTTCAGCTTTTAGTGTTATTGAGGAAAGAAAGATTGATGGGATATTATATATTTCATCTTTTGGATGCGGAATCGATTCGATTCTTATTGATTTGGTTCAGAGAAAGTCCAAAGAGAAGAAAGTCCCCTTTATGTTGCTTACTTTAGACGAACAGACAGGTGAAGCGGGAATAAACACAAGGATTGAGGCGTTTCTAGATATGATGAAATGGAGGAATAGAGATGAAGATAACGTTTCCACACATGGGTAATGTGTATATAGCTGGGAAAGCTTTTATGGAGGAATTGGGGCAAGAAGTTATACCTCCACCTAGATGTAGCAATAGAACATTAGAACTTGGAACTAAATATTCACCTGAAATGATGTGTCTGCCATTTAAAATTAATATAGGAAATTATATTGAAAGTATCGAAAAAGGCGCAGATACCATTTTATTAACTGGAAGCTGTGGACCTTGCAGATTTGGATATTATTCTGTATTGGAAAAAAATATTTTATTGGATTTGGGCTATGATGTGGATGTCATCGTATTTGACCCAATAGGTGAAGGGGTGGGTAAGCTTAAAGACAGTGTTTCTAAAGCGCTAAATGTAAGAAAAACTAAAGATATTATAAGAGCTGGAAAACTAGGATGGCCATTAATAAGAAAAACAGATGAGCTCACTCAGTTTGCTAATGAAAAAAGAGCCTATGCAATAGATAGTAATGATGTTGATATTGTCATGGAAGATTATTATCAAAACATAGAAAATACTTATGGGGCAGCTGAGTTGTTAAATTTGATTGATGAAACACATGAAAAACTAGAGGCTATAAAAATAGATAAGAATAAAGATCCTATAAAAATAGGGATTATAGGAGAAATATACACTATTGTAGAACCTTTTGTGAATTTGGAAGTAGAAAAAAAGCTTGGTCATATGGGAGTTTACGTGGAAAAGTCTTTGACTCCTACCCTATGGGTGGAACAGCATATTTCCAAATTTCCTTTTGGGTCAAAAGAAGTAAATGAAATGTTCAAACTAGCTAAACCGTATTTAAGGACTTTAGTAGGAGGGCATACTAGGGAAACAGTCGGTTCAGCTATATCTTATTCATTAAAAGGGTTTGACGGTGTCATTCAAATACTTCCTTTGAACTGCATGCCTGAGATAGTTGCCAAGAGTATTCTTCCTACAGTTCAAAAAGATTATAATATACCAATTATGACATTGGTAGTTGATGAAATGACAGGAGAGGCAGGATATTTAACAAGGCTCGAAGCTTTTGTTGATTTGCTTAAAAAAAGAAGGGAGGGCAAAAAGGTTGGAAAACTATTATTTGGGTGTTGATGTAGGATCTGTCAGTACAAATGTTATTCTAATTGATGAAGATAACAATTTGATTTCAAAAAGATATCTTCGTACGCAGGGGAAACCTATAGATATATTAAAGGAAGGTATAAAAAACCTAAAAGATGAAATGGGAGAATTTAATGTTTGTGGAGTAGGAGTTACGGGAAGTGGTAGATATTTGGCGAACCTAATATTGGGAGCCGATATTGTAAAAAATGAAATCACATGCCATGGCGTAGCATCTTTGAGCTATTTGCCAAATGTGAGAACGGTTATTGAAATTGGAGGTCAGGATTCAAAAATCATTATTTTAAGAGACGGAATAATTGTAGATTTTGCTATGAATACTGTATGTGCAGCAGGAACAGGCTCATTTCTAGATAGGCAAGCTTTCAGATTAGGTATTGATATAAGTCAATTTGGAAAACTTGCATTGAAATCTACCAATTCGATCAGAATTGCAGGTAGATGTGCAGTATTTGCAGAATCAGATATGATACATAAGCAACAGCTTGGACACAATCAGAAGGATATTATCAGGGGGTTATGTGAAGCTTTGGTCAGAAATTATCTCAACAATGTAGGAAAAGGTAAAGAAATAGTGGGCCCAGTGATGTTCCAAGGTGGAGTTGCTGCAAATGAAGGTATCAAAGTCGCTTTTGAAGAAGCCCTAAACACGGAAATATTTATACCGCCAAATTTTGATGTTATGGGCGCTATTGGTGCTGCAATGTTGGCAAAGGAAGAGGTAAAAAAGAAAGGTGAAACAACTTTTAAAGGGTTAGGAATTGCAGATATGGATTATAAAGTTAAGGGTTTTGAATGCGATGGTTGTTCAAATTTGTGTGAAGTAATAGAAATAAATGAAGATAATAGGATTTTAGCAAGATATGGGGATAGGTGTGGGAAGTGGACCAATTCATTGAAAAAATCAAATGCTAAGTTGGCTTAAGCCTTTTTTAAATAAAGATGCTCAAATTAAAATTTGGGCATCTTTATTTTTCTTATGAAATTTTAGTCCTGATATTCTATAGTTTTGAGAAATATCCAAGCTCGGCACTAACATACTAACTTATTACGTAAGCGTCAAATTTAGCACACATTTTAATTCATAGATTTCTATAAGATAATACCTTTAATATTAATAGGGGAGGTTATCTTAAATGTGAACTAGATAAATTACCACCTTGGCCAGATTCAATGCCAGAAAACTGTAAAGTTCCTAACAAGGGACAGGATAACATATAGGCTGCATCAATTAAAGGCGTGGCCTATTTGACGCTTACTTATCTATTAAGCCAGGATATTCTGAAAAGATTTTTGAAGGACAAAAAATATGAAAAAAATGTGTTATAATATAAAAATAGATAAGAAAGCAGGGATAGTATGATTCCACTTAGAGATACTGTACAAAGTAAGAAGATTCCTGTAGCTACATTGTTCATTATAGCAGTGAATGTAATAGTGTTTATAAATCAGGCGATAATGCCTTATGATGAATCTTTAAGTATGATATATAAATATGCTTTTATACCATCAAGATTTCTTAAGGGAATGAATCATATTGAATCTTACATTCCGCTATTTACAAGCATGTTTATGCATGGGGATATACTTCATATACTAAGCAATATGTGGTCATTGTGGCTATTTGGGGATAATGTGGAAGACTATATGGGTACTTTTCATTTTATTCTGTTTTATATATTGACCGGTCTAATAGCAGGTTTTGCTCATTTTGTTTTCAATCCTATATCAGATTTGCCAACAGTAGGAGCTTCTGGAGCTATTGCAGGAGTCATGGGAGCCTACTTCATAATGGTTCCCCATTCTAGAATAATAACATTGGTTCCATTTTTCCCATTTTTCATACGAGTGCCATCTCAAATTTTTTTATTTTTATGGTTTATAACTCAACTTCGTTCAGGAATTATGTCAGGCATTTGTGGAACTATAGGTGGAGTGGCATGGTGGGCTCATATTTTTGGTTTTTTGGCAGGAGTAATACTATATAAAAAATTTAAAAAAAAGTAAAATGAAACCAGCTAGAAAATGAAATTTCTAGCTGGTTTTTTGCGACAGGGCTGCTGCCTTTATTATTAAAGTTTCTGATATAAAATGGGAATCTTTTTCACTTAAAATTAACTTTTTATATAATTTACACCATGAA
>DHBY01000073.1:0-6511 GCA_002398845.1 Firmicutes bacterium UBA4916
GCAAAAAATATATGTAAAGAGTTAAAAGTACCCTTTGGATGCTGCGAAGTGGGACAATTTAGTGATGGAGAAATATTTGTAAACATTAACGAAACTGTTAGAGGCTGCGATGTATTTATTATTCAGCCTACTTGTTCCCCAGTAAATGATAATTTAATGGAATCATTAATACTCATAGACGCTTTTAAGAGAGCGTCTGCAGGAAGAATAAATGCTGTAATCCCTTATTATGGCTACGCAAGACAGGATAGAAAGACCAAAGCGAGGGAACCCATTACAGCAAAATTAGTTGCAGATTTATTGACCGTATCAGGAATAGATAGAGTTGTAACCATGGATTTACACGCAGGTCAAATTCAAGGATATTTTAATCTTCCAGTAGACCATTTGTCTGGAGTGCCAATTCTTGCAGAGTATTTTAAAGACATAGTAGATCGGGATACAGTAATAGTTTCACCAGATTTAGGAGGAGTAACTAGAGCAAGAAACTTTGCAAATTTATTAGATTTGCCTATAGCAATAATTGAAAAGAGAAGGCCTAAAGCAAATGTTTCAGAAGTTATGAATGTAATAGGAGATATTGAAGGTAAAAATGTAATAATAGTAGATGATATAATTGATACTGCTGGAACTATTACCAAAGCGGCTCAAGTATTAAAAAACTTTGGAGCTAAATCTGTTTATGCCTGTGCTACTCACCCAGTACTATCAGGACCTGCAGTTGAAAGAATACAAGATTCCGTAATTGAAAGATTTATAATAACAGATACAATTCCTTTAGCAGAAGACAAAAAAATTGATAAATTAGAGATTGTCAGTGTGGCTCCAATATTTGCTGAAGCAATACAGAGAATCCACGACAATGAATCTGTAAGTATATTGTTTGATTGATACAAGGAGTGATAAATTGTTTGCAGTAGTTGGATTAGGAAACCCTGGTAAAGATTATGTTAATACAAGGCATAATATTGGTTTTAATACCGTAGATTTACTAGCCAGTAGAAATAATATTAAAATAAATAAGATAAAATTTAAATCGACATATGGAGAAGGTTTTATTGGAGGAGAAAAAATCATACTTTTGAAACCTCAGACTTATATGAACAACAGTGGGATGGCAGTATTAGATTTATATAACTTCTATAAACTTCCTATGAAAAATATAATAGTTATAGTTGACGATATAGACATAGAGTTTGGGACCATAAGGGTAAAGCAGAAAGGTAGTGCTGGTACTCACAATGGTTTAAAATCTATAATTTATCATCTAGGCAGTGGCGACTTTCCTAGAGTGAAGGTAGGCATAGGAAAGAAAAAAGGGGGACAAGACTTAGCTAATTTTGTTCTAGGGAAGTTCTCAAAAGATGAAACAATAGATATAGAAGATGCAATATTCGATGCTGCATTAGCTGTAGAGACTATAATAAAATATGATATTAATAAAGCTATGAATGAGTTTAATTCAAAAGGAGATAGAGCCCAGGAATAATTCCTGGGCTTAAAGCCTATGTTTGAGGAGCTGGTTATATGCAAAATATGTTTATAGACCCACTAAAGAATTTAGCTTCTTATGATAAGTTAATAGAGGATATCGATAAGAGGATAAGCCCTATATCTACTCATGGTATTATAGATGAGAATATAGGGCATATGGTCTATGGCTTAAATCAACATATGAATAAGCAAATTTTGATAATTACCTATGACGAAGGGAAAGCCAAAAAGATATATGAAGATATTAAAAATTTTGATGAAAATATAGTAGAATTGTTTCCTACCAAAGAAATACTATTTTATAAGGTAGATGCTATTAGTTCTGAGATGGGCAATCAAAGGCTCAAAGTTATTTCTCGATTGATACAAGGGGAGTCTATAATCGTCATTGCTCATATAGAGAGTATATTAAATAAACTTATAGACCCTACTTTGTTTAAAGAACAAGCAATTAAGATTAATTTAGGTGATAAGGTAGAATTAGATGAATTAGCTAAAAAACTTATATCCTGTGGATATGAAAGGGAAAGTATGGTAGAAGGGGTAGGACAATTTAGCATAAGGGGAGGAATAATTGATTTTTTCCCTAGTGATAGTGAAAACCCCTATAGAATAGAACTTTTTGATGATGAAGTAGATTCTATTAGAACTTTTAATATAGAAACTCAAAGATCATTAGAAATAATTGAATCCCTTTATATATCTCCAGTAAAAGAGATATTTGTCCTAGAGAATTTTAGATATGATATTATAAAAAATATGGAAAAGGATTTAAAACGGTGTACTAAGAAATTGGAAGAAGGCTCTAAGACAAGGGAAAACATGGAAGAGAAGTTTAGCGAATATATTATGGAACTTCGGGAAAACCTTCACATTTCAAATACAGATATGATCATTCCTTATATACCTAAGGAATACTTATCAAATATATTAAGCTATCTTAAAGACGATTCTGTAGTTTTTATAGATGAACCAAAAAGAATAGAAGAAAGAGTAAAGAGTATTAAAAATCAGTTTTTACTTAAGTA
This sequence comes from Firmicutes bacterium UBA4916, assembly GCA_002398845.1. GTDB lineage: Bacteria > Bacillota > Clostridia > Tissierellales > Tepidimicrobiaceae > Mt11. The sequence continues at coordinate 2,523 of DHBY01000073.1, forward strand.
TTCCGATGCTCTAGAGGGGGGAGAGGTTCTCTCATCTCATGGGGAGATTAACTATGATTATGTGGATGTAATAAATGCCATAAAAAGAAAAGTATGTATAACCAATACTGCATTACTTAAACATGACCCAGTTTTTAACCCAAAGTCCATTTTAACCTTTTCATCAAAGTCTATGCAACCTTATCATAATAATATGGATTTTCTGAAAGAAGAGTTAGAGCATTATAAGTATAGAGGCTATAAGGTAATCATCCTCTCTGGAACAGAAGAAAGGGGAAAAAGATTACAAGAAAGCTTGATGGATTTAGGCCTAGTGTGCAGCTATGTGAAAGATGGAAATCGGGATATTAAATCTAGCCAAATATTTATAACCCCTGGAAGTATAACAGGAGGATTTGAATATTCTAGTATTAAATTTGCTATTATTTCTGAAAAAGAAATATTTGGCTCCTTTAAGGAAAAAGGTAAAAAGATAAAAAGAAAACTTAAGGAAAATGCAATTAACTTTTCTGATTTAAATATAGGGGACTTTGTAGTCCATGAAAATCATGGTATTGGGCAATATAACGGAATTGAACAGTTAGATATTCAAGGCGTAAAAAAAGATTATTTAACTATTAGCTATAGAGGAAACGACAAATTGTATGTTCCCATAGACCAGATGAATTTAATTCAAAAATATATTGGCGCTGACTCTGTTAAGCCTAAAATTAATAGACTTAGCAGTCCTGAATGGTCTAGGACAAAACAAAGGGCAAAAAAGGCTGTAGAGGATATGGCTAAGGATTTATTGGAGTTATATGCAAAAAGGGAAAGTTTAGAAGGCTTTTCTTTTTCAAAAGATACTATATGGCAAAGTCAATTTGAGGATTTATTTCCTTATGAAGAAACAGATGCACAAATTAAGACTATAGAAGAGATTAAAAAGGATATGGAAAACAAAAAACCTATGGATAGGCTGCTGTGTGGAGATGTAGGATATGGAAAGACAGAGGTAGCCTTAAGGGCAGCTTTTAAAGCTATAATGGACGGGAAACAAGTTGCTCTTCTTGTGCCTACCACTATATTAGCTCAACAGCATTATAATACCATTGTAGAAAGGTTTAGTAGCTTTCCAATAACTGCTGCTATGTTAAGTAGGTTTAGGACAGCTGGAGAGCAAAAAAATACTATTGATGGAATTAGAAAAGGGACTGTGGATATTGTTGTTGGGACTCATAGGCTTTTGTCTAAGGACATAATATTTAAAGATTTAGGTTTGCTTATAGTAGATGAAGAACAAAGATTTGGGGTTAAACATAAGGAGACTTTGAAAAAATTAAAAGAAAATGTGGATGTACTTACCCTTACAGCTACACCTATACCTAGAACCCTCCATATGTCACTTATTGGTATTAGGGATATGAGTGTAATAGATGAGCCACCAGAAGAGAGATACCCTGTACAAACTTATGTTGTGGAATTTAATGAAAAGATGATACGGGAGGCCATATTAAAGGAAATAGGAAGAGGAGGCCAAGTGTATTTTGTCTACAATAGAGTTGAAACCATAGACAAAATGGCTTTAAAATTAAAGGAACTAGTTCCAGAGGCAGATATTGCAGTAGGGCATGGACAAATGAGTGAAAGAGAATTAGAGAAAGTCATGATGGGGTTTATTGCCAATGAGTATAATGTTCTTGTTTGTACAACCATTATAGAAACAGGTCTTGATATACCAAATGTAAACACCATGGTTATATATAATGCTGATAAAATGGGGCTATCACAGTTATATCAATTAAGAGGCAGAGTTGGCAGAACTAATAGGGTTGCGTATGCGTACTTTACCTATGAGAAAAATAAGGTTTTAACAGAGGTAGCAGAAAAAAGACTGAGAGCTATAAAGGATTTTACCGAATTTGGATCTGGATTTAAGATTGCCATGAGGGACTTAGAAATAAGAGGAGCTGGAAATCTTTTAGGTATGGAACAACATGGACATATTGAAGCTATTGGATATGATTTATATGTTAAGTTTTTAAATGAAACTATTAAGAAACTCAAAGGGGAAAGTTTTGAAGAGACTATTGATACTACTATAGATTTAAATGTAGATGGGTATATACCATCAAAATATATTGAAGATGAAGAACAAAAAATTGAAGTCTATAAAAAAATTGCAGCTATAAAGGATATCGATGATTATAGGGAATTAGTTGATGAGCTAATTGATAGATTTGGGGACATCCCTAAAGAGGTTGAAAATTTAATGGATATTTCTTATATTAAAAATAACGGAAGTCATTCACATATTAACAATATAGTTCAGTCCAAGGATATAGTTGTTTTAGAATTTAGTTCTATAGACTACATTTCCCCAGACTTGGTATATTATTTATCAAAAGAATATAAAAGGAGGATTTCTTTTGATTTATCTAATACTCCTTCTTTTAAATATAAGTTTGGGAATGATTTACTCCCTAGTCTAAAGGAATTAGTAGAAAAAATTAGTGGTTTCCATAAGGGTGAAAATAATGTATAATATTGTTTAGATATACTAAATAGAGAGGATGTTATAATTGCTTAAGCTAAATAGGAAGTTTTTAATGGTCGTAATAATGGTTAGTGTGATGTCTTTAGTTATTTCAGGCTGTGGTAATAAAAAAGAGGGCGTAGTGGCTGAAGTCAATGGAGATGAAATCACCGAAGAGGAGTTTAATCAAGAATTTGAGGTAACAAAAAAAATGTACCAAAAACAACTTGGAGAAGATATATTATCCCAAGAAACAGAGGACAATAAAACTTATGAAGAAGTATTGAAAGAAAATATACTGGAAATGTTAATAAATGAAAAAATAATATCTAATGACATGGAAAAGTTAAATCTAACAGTAACTGATGAAGAAGTCAATGAAATAATTAAAAACAATTATATCGATCAATTAGGTGGGGAGGAAAAATATAAAGAATTTTTACAAAGCAATGGATTTACAGAGGATTTCTTTAAAAAGAACATAAAAAAGGCAATAATGTATCAAAAACATAGAGAAGACTTCTTAAATAAAACCAAATTATCTGAGGATGAAATTAAAAAATATTTTGAAGCAAACAAAGAATCATTGATAAAAGTTAGAATTAGTCATATCCTAGTTAAAACTGAAGAAGAAGGCAATAAAGTACTTGAAAAGCTTAAAAATGGTGAAGATTTTCATAGCTTAGCAGTGACTCAATCTATGGATTCTAAATCTGCAGCTCAGGGCGGAGACTTAGGATATTATACTAGAGGGAAGATGGTTAAAGAGTTTAAAGAACTTGAAAATGCAGCTTTCTCATTAAAAGTGGGAGAAATAAGCGAACCAATCAAAACAGATTTAGGATATCACATTATATTAGTTGAGGATAGAAAGGATAGTTATAAGGATTTAAAAGATGATACTGTTAAGGCATTAAAAGATGAAAAATACCTTGAAAGAATATCAGAATTAAGGGATAAGGCAGATATAAAGACATATATGGAAGAAGATAAAAACAAAGAGAAAGGTAAATAATATAAGTTTTTTGAAAAAACCTTTGTAGAAAACTACAGAGGTTTTCTATTTAATGCAAATACTTTAACTTAAGATTACCATAAATGTATAAAAAATTCCTATTAGTAAAATAATAATTACACAACAAATTTTCTTAAGGAGGGAAAAGATGAAGGCTACAGGAATAGTTAGACGTATTGACGATTTGGGTAGAGTTGTTATACCTAAAGAGATTAGAAGAACCTTGAGAATAAGAGAAGGTGATCCATTAGAAATATTTACTGATAGAGAAGGAGAAGTAATACTTAAAAAATATTCTCCAATTGGAGAATTAAATGAATTTGCTAATGAATATTGTGAATCCTTATATGAATCCACTAGCTATACTGCTATTATTTCCGACAGGGATACTATAATTGCTATTGCTGGTGGTTCTAAAAAGGAATACCTTGAAAAAAAGGTAAGCCCAGAGTTAGAAAA
>DHBY01000073.1:6723-9213 GCA_002398845.1 Firmicutes bacterium UBA4916
TTTTCTATGAAGATGTAAATCAGGATGTATACACAGCTCAAGTAATAGCACCAATAATAATGCAAGGAGATCCAATAGGCACCGTAACCCTTGTATCAAAGGAAATGGATGCCAGTATGGGAGAAATAGAAATAAAATTAGTGGAAATAGCAGCAGGATTTTTATCAAAACAGATGGAAAGTTAAGAAAAAGCCTACCGATTATGGTAGGCTATACTATTTATTTGTACTAATGCTATATTATAATAAATATATTTTTGGTATAATGGTTTTAGTTTTGATTAATAAATAGGGGGAGAAATAATGAGTAAGGACAATTTTTTAAAAGGGGCAGCTATTCTTGGTATTGCAGGGGTAATTGTGAAAATACTAGGTGCCTTTTATAGGATACCTCTTAACAATATATTAGGGAGTGAAGGGATTGGATACTATCAGACTGCCTATCCGCTTTATGTGTTATTATTAACTATATCAACATCTGGTTTTCCAGTAGCTGTAGCAAAATTGGTTTCAGAAAAAAATGCCTTAGGGGATCATCGTGGAGCACATAAGGTATTTAAAGTGGCATTTTTAGGAATGCTAATAGCTGGGGTACTTACTTCTATATTTGTATTTATAAATGCAAAGGGTATAGTTAAAGGATTAGCCAATGAAGATGCTTATTATGCTCTTATTGCATTAGTACCAGCTTTATTTTTTGTACCTATTATGTCAGTCTTTAGAGGCTATTTTCAAGGAAGGCAGACTATGACACCAACTGCCATATCCCAGATTGTAGAGCAACTTTTTAGAGTTACAATGGGCTTATTATTGACTTATCATTTACTTGATAGGGGTTTACCTATAGCAGCTGGTGGTGCTTCCTTTGGGGGCTCTATAGGAGCTATTGCAGGGGCTATTACTATGATAATAATATATATTTTTCAAAGGGGTAAAATCCGTGAGGAAATAAAGGATAGCCCAAGGAATGAAGAAACAGTAAGTAAAATAATAAAAGATTTATTGATTATAGCTATTCCTATAACTATAGGTGCAGCTATTGTACCAATAATGAATTCTATAGATACTTTATTAGTATTTAAAAGGTTAGAAAGTGTAGGTTTTAGTAAAGCAGAGGCCAATGCGCTATTTGGGCAGCTAACAGGTCATGCTCAAACTTTAATAAACTTGCCTTTAATTTTTTCTACAGCTTTGGCTATATCTTTAGTACCAGCTGTATCCATAGCTAATACAAAGAAAAATTATAGAGAAATAAAGAATATAACATCTTCCGGTATAAGGACTACCTTATTAATAGGATTACCTTGTGCTTTTGGATTATTTATATTAGCAGAACCTATTATAGGATTATTGTATTTTAAGCTTAGCCCAGAGGAGATAATAAGTACAGGTGAAATACTATCTATTCTTTCTTTTGGAGTTATATTTTTAACTTTAGTACAATCTCTTACAGCTATCTTACAAGGATTAGGCAAGCCTTTAGTGCCTGTAGCGAACTTAGCCATAGGTGCAGTAGTGAAAGTGTTTTTAACCTATACTTTAACAGGCATAAGAAGTATTAATGTAAAAGGAGCAGCCATATCTACCGTAACTGCATATCTTATTGCAGCATTACTTGATTTAGCAGCTGTTCATAAATATACTAGATTAAAATTTAATACAAAGGAAATATTTATAAAACCATTTATATCTTCTATAGGAATGGCTTTAGTTGCTAAATTAATTCATGTAAGTTTTATAAATATTATTGGAGATAAATTATCCACTATAATTGCAATAATTATTGCAGCTATAATTTATTTTGTACTACTCATAATTACAGGTTCTTTAACCTATGAAGATTTTAAGCTATTGCCAAAGGGAGATAAAATAGCAAATAAACTTATAAAGTTGAAACTATTAAAAAGATAGATAAAAAATACAAAGGAGTAATAAAAATGGGCAAAATATATATCTTAGGCCTAGGGCCAGGGGATGTTAATTCACTAACCTTAGGGGTAGTTGATAGGATTAAAAGCGGAGACAAAAATTTTTTAAGGACGGAAAAACATCCAACAGTAAAATATTTTAAGGATAATCACATACATTACGAATCCTATGATTATGTGTATGAAAAAGAAGAAGAATTTATAGATGTATATGAATATATTGCAGATGATTTAATTAAAAAGGCAAAGGAATATAAAACTATTAATTATTTAGTTCCAGGGAACCCCATAGTTGCTGAAAAGACTGTAAATATTTTATTGGGAAAAGAAGATGAAAATTTAGAAATTGAATTATTTACAGGAGTAAGTTTTATAGAACCTGTTATTGAATTAGTCAAGAAAGACCCTATAAATGGACTAAAAATTATAGATGGAATAGATTTTCATATCAAAGATATAGATATTAATCTTGATTGTATAATAACTCAAGTGTATAATAGGAGAGTCGCTTCTGATATAAAACTAGTACTTTCAGATGTATATGGTGATGAATATGAAATTTA
>DHBY01000076.1:0-4216 GCA_002398845.1 Firmicutes bacterium UBA4916
AATCCAAAGGGGTTCTTTTTATGTTGTATTAGGCTTATCGAAAGAATACTAAATTTGTATGGATATATTTCATAAAGTTTTTATAAATGTGAAAATATTCACTAGCTTTTGTGTAATCTTTACAAACATATTAAGCTCATTATAGTACATAAAACTCATATTTCGTATAATTTGTTTAAATAATAGGGTGTTAATAGGATATTTGTCATAATGTTTTGTCAGAATTTTGTATGAAAACCACAAAGGTATTTGTATTATTTTGTAGAAATATAGGGAAATGCATATAAAAATAAGGGGGGAGCTTCATGACTAGTAATGATGTTAATGAGAAGGCAGAAGAAACACAAAAGTCTGAATTAATCTATGGCATTGATGATAAGCCACCGTTGAAGTTAGCAATACCTTTAGCTATTCAAAATATTATGGCAGCTTTTAGTGGTATTATAGCAGTACCTCTTGTGGTGGGGCAGGCTATAGGAATGTCTGTAGATGAGATGGCTTTTATGGTTAGTGCTACATTATTTATATCGGGATTAGCTACATTTATTCAATCTCGTGGGGTTGGACCTATAGGTTCAAGACTTCCTTGTATTATGGGTACAGACTTTACTTTTGTAGGACCTGGCATTGCAGTGGCTAATTCTTTTGGGTTACCAGGATATTTTGCTGCCACTACTGTAGGGGCAATTCTTGAAATAATTTTGAGTAGGTTTATAAAGCCCTTGAGAAAATACTTTCCACCAGTAGTTACAGGAGTTGTAGTATCATTAATAGGTCTTACCATGATTCCAGTGGCTGTTGATTGGGCTGCAGGAGGAGCTGGAAATCCAGAGTATGGTAATCCCAAATTTATATTGTTAGCCTTTGCCGTTATGGCAATTATAATTTTATTAAATCAGAGGGGAAAAGGGTTTCTTAGCTCTGGTGCCATACTTATAGGCATTATATGTGGTTACATTATTTCTATACCTATGGGATTGTTAGATGTTACAGCAGTAAAGGAAGCGGGCTGGTTTTCGCTGCCAAGACCTTTGAGATATGGAATGGAATTCCACTTATCTGCTATTTTAGCATTTTTACCTGCTTATATTGTTACAGCAATAGAAACTATGGGGGATCTGATATCCGTAGCTAACGCTAGTGAACATGATATAACTGGAGAAGAATTGTCTAGAGGGATACTATCCGATGGCGTGGGGAGTTTTATAGCTGGAATATTTGGTGCTGGTCCTCATACATCTTTTAGCCAAAATGTAGGAATAATACCTATTACAGGTGTAGCTAGTAGATTTGTAACTATTATTGCTGGTATTATTTTAATGTTAGCAGGTATATTTCCTAAAATAGGTGCATTAGTATCTATAATGCCAAGTCCTGTATTAGGTGGAGCAGGAATTATGATGTTTGGTATGATAGCCATTGGTGGATTCAAATTGTTGCAGGAAGTGGATTTAAACAAGAGAAATAGCTTATTGGTAGCAATATCTATGGGATTAGGATTAGCCGTAGTATATAGACCTGAAGTATTAAGTAATTTCCATCCAAATATTCAAACTATATTTCACTCTGGAGTGACTACAGGAACTATTGCTGCAATCATATTAAATCTTATCCTTCCTGGAAGAGAAACAGAAGTGTAGGACAAATTCAAAAAAGTGGCTAATCCTAAAGGGATTAGCTGCTTTTTTATAATAAGTTGATAATTTAGCACTGGACATGGATATTTGCCCATCTTAGGCACTATTATTATGATATAATAAAGATAAACAAATTAGAATATGAGTTTGCTATAAGGGGCTGATATGATGGGGATTTCTGTTAAGAACTTATTGGAAACTGATTTTTTTGCAAATACTAAAATATTGGCAGGAGAGAAAGGTATACACAAAGAAGTAAATTCAGTTACAGTCATAGATGCGCCAGAAGGTGTAAAATGGTTGAAGGGTGGAGAATTAGCCTTAACTACAGCATATAGCATAAAGGATGATGAAGAAAAACAAATAGAATTGATAGAAGAATTAGTGAAGGCTAATTCCTCAGGATTAGGTATAAAGCTTCGTTATTTAAACAACCAAATTCCAGAAAAGATGAAAGCAAAATCCGATGAACTAGGGTTTACTATATTTGAATTAGACGAAAGTTATTCTTGGGCAGATATCATTTCTTTTGTTATGTATAGAACGGTAATACCTGGGGCAAAAGAACTTGGTACTAATGGAGAAACTTATAAAGTTTTTTTGGATAAGATTTATAGAGAAGAAGGCTTTATCGGCATAGTAGAAGTTTTAGAGTATTATACGAAATTAAATTCTGCAATAGTTTATAACGATATAATTTATAAGACCTCATCTAATTATTTTCCAGAAGAAAAAATATTACATAGAGAAAATTATATATTAAAAGAAACCATAAAGGGCTATTTTAGTACCATGGATAAGGATCTGTATGTTTATGAAATAAAAACAGACAAGGGAAAAGTAGAATGTATGGCCATAGACATTGTATATGATTATAAAAAAGTAGGATATGTTTTACTTTTATTAAAGGATAGGCCTTTGAAAGAAGAAGACTATATATTGCTGGGACAAGCTTCTATGGTAGCAGAGGCAGAAGCACGGCGATTGGATGTATCTTTAACAGTAAGGCGAGAGCATAGGAGACAGCTTATAAATGATTTATTAAATTTAAAAATATATAGTTATGATGAGGCAGTTTATAAGTTTAAGGAATTAAAGTGGAATTTATGCAGAAGGAATTATGTCCTTTTAGTTAAAATATTGGATAATATAAGCTTAGAGAATCTAAATGATTATATTACAAAGGAATTTGATGAAATGATACATTCTATATATGATAAGAAATATTTAGCGTTTATTCTTCCAGATATAAATAATTCTATATATACTACTATAGAGGAGATAAAGTCTATATTTTACAATATGTTAGGAAACAGTTTCCAAATAGGATTAGGAAGTGCAGTTGATTTTCAAGAATTAAATAGAAGTCTTAATGAAGCAAAAAAGGTAATTAAAGTAGCCTCCAAAGATTATTCTCTTAAGGGAGTTTATAATTATAAGGATATAGGTTTTTATCGGTTCATAGATTTTCAAAATTCATATAATGAAATAGAAAAATATGTTAACGATTATCTAAGACCTTTGATATATTCTGAAAAAGAAAATAAAGATGAATTATTGGAAACATTAATCATATTTTTAGAAAATGGATGCAACTATAAAGATACTGCTGAAAAAATGTATATGCATCCTAATAGCATTAGATATAGAATAGAGATAATACAAGATATGTACGGAATAGATTTAAATTTTTGCAAAAATAAGATAAATATAGCAATAGCTTTAAAATTACTGCCATTTATAAATAAAAAATGATACTTAGGTTTTGATAAAGCAGCATGAACTTGTGCTGTTTTATTTTTTTGTAAGAATGTACAAAGTTTTCAGAATTAACTATTATTTTTTGGTATAAAAACCAAAGGTAATTAGCAGTATTTATAGAATTATATAATAAGAAGTTTGAAACAAATAAATAATCTTTATAGGAAGGAGGAAAGTGTTTTACAATATCAATAAAAAAGGGGGATGAATATGCAAGTTGGAGTTATTGACTTAATTATTGTAATAGTTTATATAGCCTTCGTGCTATGGTATGGTCTCTACAAAGGGAAAAAGGTTAAAAACTATGAAGACTATGTAGTTGGTGGTAGGGAATTTAGTGCCTTTATACTTATTGGGACTTTAATAATGACTGAGCTTAATACTGCAAGTTTGATAGGTTTATCTTCCCAGGGGTATGTAGGAGGGATAATGGGGCTGTGGTTTGCCATTACTTTTGCAGCTAGTTTAGGTATATACACTATCTTTTTTGCTAAGAAGTGGAAGAGATTTAATGGTGTATCCTTGATTGAAATGTATGATGAACGATTTGGCAAATCCTTAGGGAATCTGGCAGCTATTATGATGATGCTGGCTATGATAGGGTTAACATCAGTATATTTAACTTCTGCATCTAAAGTATTTGGAACAGCTTTTGGATGGTCTTATCTAACCACTATTTTAGTAATAACAGTAACTGTATTAATCTTAACCTTAACTGGTGGATTGGTATCTGTTGTATATACCGATATGGCGGCTTTTATAATAACCATAATCGGAATTCCAATCATATTTATTACAGCAGGGGTAAAGAGTGGGGG
>DHBY01000076.1:4478-12436 GCA_002398845.1 Firmicutes bacterium UBA4916
TATTTGGATTTATGCTGCTTTCCGTATGTATGTACCAGATGTCACCTTGGTATGCTCAAAGAATGTTCTCAGCTAAAGATGAAAAAACAGCTACAAAAGCTATGGCTTGGTCAACAGTAGGGGTAGTTGTACTATATGCATTACTTATACTTACCGCTGCATTTTCACGAATCCAGTGGTCTAACCTAGAAGATCCAGATATGGGACTAATTCATGCTATTCTTGATTGGACACCAACTATCGTCAAGGGCTTTATGTTGGCAGTAGTGTATTCAGTAGCCCAATCTACTATGAGTTCCATTTGGAATACTAATGCAGCCCTTATAACTCAAACTATGTACAAAGGATGGATAAATAAAGAAGCTTCTGAAAAGAAGATGTTTGGCGTTTCTAAGAACGTTACATTGATATTAGCAGTTATCACCATAATCATTTCCTATTTCTTTGTAACTTATGTATTACGAGCTTTAGTATTTGCAGATATTTTCCTAATGGTTCTAATATTTGCAACCATTGCAGCATTTTATTGGTGGGATGCGGGGAAATGGGCAGCTATGCTTTCTACTATAGCAGGATTAATTTCTGCTGCAGCTCTTACATTTAGCGGAGTAGGAGAGTTTGTTATGATTTTGAAAACTGTGCCTATAATCCTTATAGTAGGAATAATTGTAGGCTTATTTGAACCAAAACCAACTGGTGAAGCACTTAAGAGAAGGGTAGAGTTTTATGATAAGGTAGGTGCTCCAGTATTTGGTAAGGAGAAATATCTAGAAGCAAAGAAATTAGTAGAGTCAGGAGCATATAAATAGATATGAATTGGGCTTAATGGATTTTATCTATTAAGCCCAATGGAAAGCTCTATGGATAACTTCTTGGAGGTAACAGGATATGGAAGAAATAAAATTTAGGAATGATGCAGTGAATATGCACGATGAATTGGTTGAAATAAGGAGAAGCTTACACAGGATACCAGAAGTTGGTTTTAGGGAGTACGAAACCAGTAAATTTATTCAAAAGTATTTAAGGGAAGAGTTAAACATTCCATTTAAAGGCGGATTGGCAGGTGGAACGGGAATAGTTGCTATACTCGAAGGGGACTATCCAGGACCCACTATAGCGGTAAGAACGGATATAGATGCTTTACCCATTGAGGAGCAGACAGGCCTATCTTTTTCTTCTAGGAATCAAGGGTATATGCATGCTTGCGGACATGATGGACATATGGCTATCGCTCTTGGTACAGCGAAGCTACTTAAAAAGTATTTATCCCAATTAAAGGGAAATGTAAAATTTATATTTCAACCAGCTGAGGAATTAAGCTTAGGGGCTAAAAAGATGATAGATGATGGTGCACTACAGGGTCCAAAAGTAGATGCTATATTTGGATTTCATATTTGGCCCGAATTTGAAAAGAATAAAATAGGAATAAAAGATGGGGCAATAATGTCAGCAGGGGACAAATTTGATATTGAAATAATTGGAAAGGGAAGTCATGGTGCAGAGCCTTATAAGGCAATTGATCCAGTGGTAGTTAGTGCAGAGGTAATATCAGCTATTCAGACAATAGTAAGTAGGGAAGTAGATCTGTTGAGAAACGCCGCAGTTGTATCAGTAGGGACTTTGGAAAGCGGTACTGCTTTTAATATAATACCTGAAAAAGTGAGGTTAAGTGGAACTATTAGATCCACAGATAGGGAAGTGCAAAAACTAATTCCTCAATCCATAGAAAGGATTACAAATGGAATCTGTAGTGCACATAATGCAAAGTTCTCGTTTACGCATACAAACTTGTTCCCTCTCACAGTAAATGATGAACATATTGCAAAAATTTCCTATAAGGAGTTAAAAGAATCCCTAGGAGAAAAGAAAGTAGAATGGTTAAAGTATCCGGGAATGGCTAGTGAAGATTTTTCTGAGTATTTATCGTTAGTGCCAGGAATGTACTTTTTTATTGGGGCAAAGGAAAAGGGAAGAAATGTGGATTTACACAGTCCTGATTACTACTTTGATGAAAGTTTATTATCCTTAGGTGTAGAATCACTTAGTACTTTAGTTTATAAATTTCTACAAAAAGACCTTTTAAAGAAGGAATAAGTCGGAAAATATAGAATATTAACATATAGGAGGTATTATTTATGACAGAAAAAACTTTAAGTAAAGCCCAAATTTATATGGAGGCTGGAAAAAAAGGGGCAGAATGGTTATGCAGTAGGCAAGAAAAGGATGGCTCTATAGGGAAACCTTTTGGAGCAGCAGGAATGTATAAAACTGTTTGGGCATTGGTTTCAACAGGGCACATTGTAGAGGTAGGTAGACTATTGGATTGGGCAAAGAAAAATATAATGACCGAGCCAGGTGAGTTTCACTTTAAAAATGAAAATGATTTCGATAAAACCCAATTCTTGTACAGAAACTGCTTTATTTTAATGGGGGCATATAAGATGGGGAGATTTGACATTTGTAGTGAAAAGGCTATTGAACAAGTATTAAGACACCAAGATGAATCAGGTGGATTTTATGCATATTTAGGTGATAAGAAGGAAAAGAATCCAATCAATCTTCTATTTACTGTAGTAGGCGGTTGGACATCCCTTTACTTTGGAAAAATTGACGAAGCAATAAAAACAGGAGACTTTATAATTGATAAGGTATTAAAACCACAACCAGAGTTTAATAAAAGATACTATGTAAATTGGGATCCTAAGACTGGGAAACTAGTTACTGAATTTTTGCCAGAAGATGAAATTGCAAATTGCATAAATGCAGAAAAACCAATTGGTCCATTTTATTATTCCGGAGCAGTTGCAGGATTTTTAACTGAACTATTTGAAAGGACTGGCGAGGAAAGATTCTTAGAAGGTGCCAAGAAATCTATATCCTTCTCATATAATACAATACCTGAATCTTATCACTGGCCATCTAAATGTAAAGAAGGATGGGGTGCAGCAATTCTATATAGGCAAACTAAAGATCCTAAACATCGTGAAATAGCAGAAAAAGTTGGGGATATTACATTTATGGAAGCACAACTTGAAGATGGAAGCTTTAGGGATTTTCTATATCCATTAAAGGAAGATGGCAGTGGAGTAATATTGTCATCAATTGAAATAACATCCGAATTTTCATTTGAGTTAACAGAAATAGCTAGAGGTTTAACAGAATAAAAAATTAAAGGGGTGAAAGTATGGTTTTCCCAAATGCAAAAATACTTGATGTGGATTTAACAAGTGGGAAAATTGAGAAAAGGGTTATACCAGGAGAGATATATAGACTGTATCCTGGAGGCTCATCTTTAGGTTTATATATTTTATTAAATGAGATGGATCCAAAGGTAGAGCCCTTATCTCCTGATAATATTTTAGTACTTTCTGTATCTCCTTTGGTTGGGTTTCCAATTAGTGGTGCAAATAGGATGACTTGCACCACTAAAAGTCCTTTAACCAATGCTGTTGGAGATAGTCAGGCAGGAGGATTTTTTCCATCATATCTAAAAGGAAATGGATGGGATGGCTTAGTATTTCGTGGAAAGTCCCAAAAACCTGTATACCTATATATAGATGGAGAAAATGCTGAATTAAAAGATGGCTTAAATGTATGGGGAAAGGTAACTGGAGAAGCAGAAGAAATTATTAGAGATGAACTAGGGGAGGATAGGATTGATATAGCTCAAATTGGGCCTGGTGGAGAAAACCTAGTTAAGTATGCTTGTATTATTAATATGTGTAATAGGGCCAATGGAAGAAATGGTACTGGAGCAGTTATGGGCTCTAAAAATTTAAAGGCTATTGCAGTTAAGAAAAAACTAGGTAGGCGGCCAGTAGATAAAGAAGGATTTAAGGTTTTGGCAGGAAGTATGAAAGAAAGACTAGCTACAAATGAATCTTTACTGGCTTTAGGAAAACATGGGACAGATGTAGGACTAGAAGATTTTAGTGAGGAAGGATTTTTACCTACCAAAAACTGGTCTACTGGTTGGTTCCCGGAGGGAGCAAATAATATTACTGGGGTCACTATGACTAAAACAATATTAAAGGAAAATGATACTTGTTATGCTTGTGCTGTAAGATGCAAAAGAGTCGTTGAAGTACCAGGGAAGGTAGATCCTTTATATGGTGGACCAGAGTACGAGACTTGCGGTGCTCTTGGTTCTTACTGTGGGATTACCAATTTAGAAACAGTAGCATTAGGAAATCAACTGTGTAATATGTATGGTTTAGACACTATTTCTACTGGTGCTACTATTGCTTTTGCTATGGAATGTTTTGAAAAGGGATTTATCAATAAATCTGATACAGATGGATTAGATTTAGGATTTGGCAATGATGAAGTAATGCCTATTATTATAGAAAAGATAGCTAAAAGGGAAGGTATAGGAGATTTACTTGCAGAGGGAAGCTACAGGGTAGCCAAAGAAATAGGCGGGGAAGCCCATAAATATAGTATTTCAGTAAAAGGCCAAGAACTACCAGCTCACATGCCAGAGATGAAACCTTCTGTTGGCGTTATATACGCAGTAAATCCTTTTGGGGCGGATCATCAGTCTTCTGAACATGATCCAATTCTTGCAATGCCGGCTGATAGTGAAGAAAGAATTAACCTAAGTCACCTTGGGGTTTGGAAAGGATACGATGATATTGGGGAGCTAGATGATGAGAAAGTGAGGTTTGCATTTAATACTCAATGTTTCTTTTCATTGATGGATATACTTTGCTTATGCCAATTTGTATGGGGGCCTTCGTGGGAAGCCTATGGGCCAAAGGATGTAGTGGAGTTTGCTAAGGTAGCCATTGGATGGGATACATCTATTTATGAGTTGATGCTCATTGGAGAGAGAAGAATAAATATGATGAGATATTTCAATGCTAAAGCTGGATTTGATAAAAACGATGATTATCTTCCAGAAAGGCTATTTGAACCCTTTGAAGATGGTCCATCGAAGGGAATAGCAATGGATAAAGAAAAGTTTCACGAAGCTCTGATTACCTACTATAGCATAGCAGGTTGGAATTTGGAAACAGGTAATCCTACAGTAGGAACTTTAAAGAAACTTTCTTTAGGATGGTTATTAGGAGAGTGAAATTGGCTATGGGGTGAGAAAGTGATTGTAAATGGAAAGAAAAAAGAATTTTCATCGGGAATTACTATTTATGAACTCATTGAAAGTATGGGCTTACCAAAAAATATTGTAACAGTAAGGGTTAATGGGGAGAAAATACCTAAGGAAGATTATGATAGAAAACTTTATGAGAATAGTAATGTAGAAGTGTTTAGTTTTATTGGTGGGGGTTAAAAAACAGTAACTATCCATGCCCAAAAAATAAAAAATATCCATGCCCGGCACTAACTTATTGTCAGGTATGTAGTGCTGGGTATGGATACAAAAAATAGCTGGATGTCCAGCTATTTTAAAAACTTCTTTACAGTATTTATTTTATCTTTATATGGTGGATATCTAAAATTTGGGTCAAATGCATTACTTCTTTTTAAAATACTTTTATAATGGGTGAAAGTATCAAAACTTTGCTTGCCATGATAGCTGCCCATTCCACTATTTCCTACACCTCCAAAGGGTAAACAGGGACTTGAAAGGTGCATTATGGTATCATTTATACATCCACCTCCATAGGAGGTATTTTTAATTACCTTTTCTATTTTTTCATTGTCTGTTGAGAAAAAATAAAGAGCCAATGGTTTAGGATGAGAATTAACTATTTTTATAGCTTCATCTAAATCCTCATATTTTAAAATAGGGAAAATAGGACCAAAGATTTCTTCTCCCATTATAGGGCTGTCCCAAGTCACTTCATCTATAAGAGTAGGAGAGATAAAAAAAGCTTCTTTATCATATTCTCCGCCATAAATTATATTTCCACTATTAATTAATCCTAACAATCTATTAAACTGTTTTTCATTTATAATTTTTATATATTCAGGATTATCTTTTTGATTTTTCCCATAAAACTCTTCGATGTATTTAATAATATTTTTTATTAACACCTCTTTTATACTTTTGTGGACTAATAAGTAGTCTGGTGCAACACAGGTTTGACCTGAATTTAAAAACTTTCCCCATACTATCCTTTTGGCAAACAAATCCATATCTCCATCTTTATCTACTATACAAGGACTTTTTCCTCCTAACTCTAAGGTGATAGGGGTCAAGTGCTTTGCAGCTTTTTCCATAACTAATTTTCCCACGGGGACACTACCAGTATAAAAAATATAGTCGAATTTTTCATCCAATAGAGCCTTACTTCCTTCTCCCGTAGCTGCAAATATATATTCACTATTGAAATTAGAGTTTATTAGTTCTTCTAATACTTTGCTTGTATAGCGTGAGGTACTGGAAGGCTTTATTATGGATGTGTTTCCTGCAGCTATGCTGCCTATAAGTGGTGTGATGGATAGCTGGAATGGATAATTCCATGGAGAGATGATAAATGTATTTCCATAGGGTTCTGGATGTATATAACTTTTGGCTTTAAATTCAGTCATTGGAGTTTTAACTTTTTTAGGTTTAGCCCACTTTTTCAAGTTTTTAGTTGTGTATGTTATTTCACTTAGTGATATTCCTATTTCTGTGGAGTAAGATTCAAATTCAGATTTATTTAAGTCTTTTTTCAATCCTTCCATAATATATTTTTCATTTTTTAATATTATATCTTTTAATTTATTTAAATTTGCCATTCTAAAATCTAATTTTTTGGTAATACCAGAACTATAAAAGTCCCTTTGTTTGTTTAAAATAGAATTCATATTTGTTCACCCCTTTAAAAATGTACCGCATATATCTAATATACCCATGAAAAATATATTAAACTTATAAAATGCAAAAGGGATAGCCTAAGATATACCCATGTAGTGCAACTGTAATATAGACTCGACTAAAGCGGACAATTTTTTAATAATGTTTATGCTATTATAATATTAAGTGTTATTATATTTTAAAATAAAGAGGGAGGGGTATATAGTGAAACTTTTTAAAAAAATGGACTATATGGAATTTAGATATGATTAAAATAAATAATAAAAAATTATTAGTTATAGTAAATTTGCTAATTATAATCTTTTTAACATCTTGTTTAAATACTAAAAATAAAACAAACATACCTGATGAAGATAAAAAGGTAATAGAAAGTTTTTTAGATTCTTATTTAGAGCAATTTCAGTATTCTGAAGAAGAATGGGAAAATTTAATTAAACGTTTAGATTCAAAAATGATTAAATTAGAAAAAGGCGAATTGGATTTAAAAATGTTAAGCGATTTAAAAGATGATCCCTGGATGGAAGAATGGGAAGAAACTTTAACAGAAAAAGAAATAGAAAGGTTGGTAAAAAATAGATTATTACCAAATTTATATTTAAAAGGATATCCAGAAACACAATACACTATTGAAGAACTTAAAAAAACTGATGATTTAGGTTCATACTCGGTCAAGATAAAATTTGCAAATATAAAGAGTAAGAATGATGAAAAAGAAATACATATTTTTTTAGATATAGTAGATACTGAGAAAGGACGACGCATAAAATATATTGATTTTGAAGAATTTAAAAACTTATTTAATAAGAAATAAATCTAAGAGAGATTTAAACCTCTCTTAGATTTATTCAAGTTTCAATCCATAAACATCAAATTCCCTATTAGCTAAATCAGAGCTATACTCTGCAGTTTCAATTTTTATGGTATCTCCTATTAGTACAGCTTCTTTATATAGATATATCTTTATACCATCTATTTCATACATATTATACTTATCAGAAGCCTCCGGCTCCCTAAGCCCTACAAATACTTCAGGTACAGGGCTTCAGCAGCTGCCTACTATTTCTGTATAGATGGTCATAGTGCTTTTTCCCATCATATTAAGCTTTTCTTTCGCCTTTTCACTGATAATAATTTTCACAATTAATCCCTCCTTAAAAAGATGCAAAAAGTGCAAAAAGAACCGTCCGAGACC
>DHBY01000101.1 GCA_002398845.1 Firmicutes bacterium UBA4916
AAAATAAAAAATATCTTAAAATTTGAATTTAAGATATCTTCTTCCCTATCAAGCATCTGATTCATCGCTTGTTAACTTAGATTTAATAAACTTTATATCATCCTCTATAAATCTATGATGAACTTCACTAACATTAAACTTTGCAATTTTGAATGCAAACTGCGTAAAATATCCACCTGCAATAGCCATAATCAATGTCCCAATTCCAACGTGGCCTCCAAGTATATAGCCAATTATCAATGCAATTGACTCTATAGAGTTTTTCACAAATCGGACTGACTTATTTGTCTTTTTTGTAAGGGCAACCATTAATCCATCTCTTGGTCCAGCCCCTAGCCCTACGCTGATATATAGATAGCATCCAAATCCGAGAATCAGCATTCCCATTAACATCATAATAAGACTTGGTATAAACCCGTTAAATGTTGGAATCAAATGATTCAACATCAATAGGTCTATAAATATTCCAATAAACACCATATTACATATAGTACCCCAACCTGCTTTTTCTCCCAATATGCTATCTATTATTACAAGGATAATTCCAACACTAATATGAGCTTTCCCCATTGTTATACCAGCAAGATTTGAAAGGCCTTGATGAAAAACATCCCAAGGAGATAAACCTATATTTGCATTAATTGTCATAACTATTCCTACTGCACAAACAAAAAGTCCTGCAAATAATTTCGCTAAAGTAAAAACTATTTTTTTCACCCTTACATCCCCACTTTTTTCTGAATTTCATATTAATTATATCATTGCAGGGCTTTTTTGGAAACTACTTTTAGGAATAACCTGCTTATCCTAGCAGAAAGTTCCTACAAATAATAAGAATATGCTTTTCCTACATATTGTCTTGAATTTGATTTGAGTTCGAATAATATCAATAGACAATAAATAAATATATATTGTATTATACAAAATATTATAATATTATAATACCTAAGCATTCCTGCTAAAAATAAAATTTAAAAGGGGCTGTGCAGATGAAGATGAGAAAATCAACAAAACTGTACAATATAATATTTCCTATTTGGTTTTTGCTGTTTTTCCCACCAGTTATACTTTTAACTCTTGCTGGTAACTATATTGTTGATTCATTGGTAATAATAGTTTGTTTTTCTGTATACAAATTAGTGAATTCAGGATTTAATTTGAATACCTTCTACAAGGAAAGTATATTGAAAGTTTGGGGTTATGGCTTTTTAGCTGATATTATAGGTGCTGTAATATTATTTGTATTAGGGTTATTTGGAGACAGATTTGGTTTACCTTATGAATTAACATCGGCCATTTGTTATGACCCTTTTAGCAATCATCTAGCGGTAATAATAATATTAGGTTCAATAGCAGTATCAGCCATATTTATATTTTTATTTAACTATAAATATTCTTTTAAAAATCTAATAGAAGAAAAAACTTTAAGATTTAAGATTGCACTTACAATTGCTATCGTTACAGCACCTTGGACATTTATGTTGCCAACTAAATGGTTTTATTAAAGAGGAAACTTTTTGGGGAATCAATGGCCTATTTAATCGGTCTGCTGCAATCTTGAAACCAAACTTTCCTTCTGAAATAATCTTACTAAAATGCTAGAAATCACCACAGATACCATAGCGACAATAAAAATATAAATTATAAAGTACCCTATTGGGAAATGATAATGAAGGTAAGTTGCTCCAACACTCTGCAGCACTCTTATTAACCCATAGCCCAATAGTGTACCAAATACCAAAGTTATTATCAAATTTCCAAGAGATAAGCCTAATCCTTCAAATTGTATCATTCTCACCAGTTGCCTATTGCTTAATCCGATGGATTGAAGCATTGCAAATTCCCTTTTTCTTGATACGATATTGGTTATTATGGTATTGACTAAATTAATTAAGCTAAATAAAATGATAAAACCACTTAATCCTATTATAGCTTTGTTTATTAAATCAAATGATTGTTTATCTTCTATTATAGTTTGTCTTAATGTATCCATCTCAAGCAAGGGATTTTCTTCTATTATATTTTGGAGATTTTCTTCTACTTTATCCCCATCCCTGTCAAAATCATTTATGGATATCACCAATGTATCTGTTGTATTAATACCTGGAAACAATCGTTCTAGTTTTTCTATTGGAAGCATAAACCAGCCAGAATTATATGTGACATTACTAGGTTCCCCTATAGATCCTATGATCTTAAATGATTTTTGGACCTCTTTATTTCCATCAAAGTATCTTAAACTTACCTTGTCTCCAATATTAAATTTCCATCCATAGATTTCTTTCGCAACTTGATTATCTGCCACAAGGATTTCATCATTTTTTATCATATCATCATAATTAAAATTTCCTTTTGCCAATGTTTTATTTATTGTGTCAATATCTTCTCTAGTAAATGCTGAAAGTAAATCTTTACTATTGGCTACATCCTTATAATCAAATTTAACAGATGTCTTATTAAGCTTATCAACTCTATTAACCCCGGGTATTGATTCTATTCTTTTTATCAACTCCTCATTCATTGGATTTTTTAATTGAGCTCCTGTCAATCCATTTTCAATAGTCTGTACCGTATTATAATCAAATGAAATAATATATTCTCCCTGTTCGTACAGCCCTTGCCTTGAATATTCTTCTAAGGAAGTAGATACTATCAAAGTTGCACTCATGAGAAATAAAGCTCCACCTATACCAAGGGAAACTAAAGTTAAAAAAGATTTTTTCTTATTCCTTTTTATACTAATTTTTGCCATGGAAAGAGGGGATAATTTTCTGTGTAGTTTCTTAGTTTCCTTTAACCTTTTTTCATCATATACTGAAAACCTTGATGCCTCTACAGGTGAAATAGAAGAGGCTATATTAGCTGGTTTTTTAATCGATATAATAATAGTTATAAATTCAGCAATTGCTATGATTAAACTTAAAATAATAGTGGATTTCCAGCTCCATCCTTCTGGAATAATCCAATAAGAAATCCCCCAAGATATCAAAAGTCCTATAGGCGTTCCCCTAAAGAACAGGATTGCTCCTTCTTTTCTTACAATAGCCTTAATCTGTTTTTCTGAAGTCCCTATAGTTCTGAGCTGCCCAAATCTTTGAACATTTTCTAAAACTGAAATATAAAATATACTGTATACAACTAATATACTAACAAATAGAATCCCTAGAGATACTAATACTATAAATAAAATATCTCCTCTTGAAATAGTTAATGAATCTGCAAAGAAGTTATTTGGATTTATATTTTTTCTTTCAATCCCTGCATCTTTTCCAACCTTTATTACGGTATTTAAAAACTCATCTTTTGACATCATATCCGCGTCTTTTATCTTACAAAGTGCAGTATAGGGTACGTCTTTTAACTGCTCCCCATTTTCTGAATATTCCTTGGAAAATAAAATTGTATAGATACTAGAATCCTCATTTTCTTCCTCATAAAAACCGCTAATTATAAATTCTTCTTCACTACCATTTAAAAACTTTATCTTTATAGAATCTCCTATATTCCTTGCATTAGGGAATAATTTTAACATGGATTTATCAACTACAATCTCATTTGACTTCTTTGGATAATTTCCTTCTGCTATCATTTTTGTCTTTATACTCTTTGTATCCTTTTCAAAATAAACTGGACGAATCATCTTGTTCTGTAACTTGAAACTTTGCCCAAGTTTTGCTGGAGATAAAAAGTCCATTTCATCAGAAACCTTTAGTCTCTCCATCTGCTCTTCATTTACATTTTCATAAATAACATGCTGCATCATATCCAATTGTCTTTTTATTTTCTGATGCCTCGCCGATTGGGTAAGGGACATAACACCTAATAGGGAAACAGATAATACGATAGTTATTAATATAAAAATATTTCTTGTCCTATTAAATTTCACACTTCTATTAGCTAACTTTTTTATAACTTTTCCATTATTATTTGCTATCATAGCCCTTCCCCCTATCTATTTAAAATTCTTCCGTCTTCAATTCGGACTATACGATCTGCTAGCTGGGCAATTTCATTATTATGTGTAATCATTACAATAGTTTGATTAAATTGTTTACTTGTTCTTTTTAATAAACCTAATACTTCGGAACTGGTCTTGCTATCCAAATTTCCTGTGGGTTCATCTGCTAAGATGATAGTCGGCTTAGTTGCTAAGGCCCTTGCTATTGCTCCCCTTTGTTGTTCCCCGCCTGATAAATAGTTAGGAAATCTTCGTTTTTTATCTTCTAAATGT
This sequence comes from Firmicutes bacterium UBA4916, assembly GCA_002398845.1. GTDB lineage: Bacteria > Bacillota > Clostridia > Tissierellales > Tepidimicrobiaceae > Mt11. Next base: position 4,232 of record DHBY01000101.1, read on the forward strand.
AATAGTTCAATTACTTCCTCTATATATTCCTCATCAATGGTTTCACCATCCAAATCCAATGGCAAGACGATGTTTTCATAAAGATTTAACATGGGTACTAAATTATAATTTTGAAAGACAAATCCTACATTTCTTCTTCTAAAAATAGTTAATTCTTCATCGGACAATTGAGAAATATCCTTTTCAGCTACAATAACTCTTCCTGATGTCGAATTATCTAAACCCCCTAGCATATTTAACAAAGTAGATTTACCTGAGCCTGAAGTTCCTACAATAGCTAAAAACTCGCCATCCCTTACAGTTAAGTTTACTCCATCTAAAGCTTTTACAATATTAGGTTTCTCTCCATAGTATTTTTTTAAATCAATGGCTTCCAATATATTCATCCCATCTTCCTCCTTTTCTCAATATAACCTTATCAAGTAAACCTAACAGAAATATAACAGAAAGCATCTTTTATTTAAAAAAACAATACTAATTCTAACCTCTTTGTTAGAATTAGTATTGTTTATAATCACTTAATTATTAGGTAGAAAAATAGAAAAAGTAGAACCTTCGCCAACAGTTGATGATACCTTTATATAACCCTCTTGCCTTTGAATGATTTCCCGTGATAAATAAAGTCCAATCCCCACTCCCTCTTTGTCATAACTATTTTCTTCCCTAAAAAACCTTTGAAATATCTTGCCAAAATCCTCTTCTGGAATACCTATGCCCTCATCTATAATATCAATCTTCGTATACATCTCCCATATTCGTACTTTAATTTCTATCTTTGTATCATGAGGAGAATATTTAACTGCATTTTCCAATATATTAAATAAGGCCTCTACTGTCCATTTCTTATCATGTGCTAAAATATAATCTTGTGGACAATCAACGATAATTTCTATGTTCTTCTTTTCGGCCTTTACTCCAATACCTGCTATCGCATCTGCAATAGTATTAAATAAGTTTAGTGGGACCTTATTTAATTGAATCAATCCTACTTCTAATCTTGATGATTTAATCATAGATTCCAGCAAGAAATCTATTTTATCCAGCTGCCCTTCCATAGATTTCAATATCTTTTCTTTCTCTTCTTTTGATATTCCTTCTTTAGCTAAAGCCGCTTGCAGCATATTTAAGTTGGTCATAGGAGTTTTTACTTGATGAGAAACATCTGAAATTAGGCTTTGCAGGTTTTTCCTTTCCTTTAATCCTTTTAAAGATTCCTTCTGCCAAATTTCTGATATTCTAAGTATCTTTTGATTTACTTTTGAATCGAAGGTTTCATCTAAGGTTTGTAGTTTGCTAACCTTTTCATAATCTTTATTGATTAAATAGTTTAGGGAATCATTTAAAGTATTGATAAAATCCATATATCTATTAATAGTTTTTTTCTTATTATAATGAAAAATTAATAATATAGTAAAATAAACAACTAAGGAAAATAACAGTAATTTTATATTATAAAAATAACAAATTAAAAAAACATGGTATATAACCCCTATGATGATTAAACTTACTATTTCACAAAGTTCTTTATTCTTCATAGGCATATCCTACCCACTGATAACCCATTCCGTATATCGTCTTAATATATTTTTTATCTTTGGTGTCAATCTTAGATCGAATTCGGCTAATCATCATAGTTAGGGCACCTTCATCCACATATTTTTCGTTCCCATCCCATAGCTTTTCCAGTAATAAACTTCTAGTAAGTACCCTTTTATAGTTGACAACAAATAAATATAATAGATTGAATTCTCCTGTAGTCAATTCAAAACTTTTCCCTTGCAGCATAGCCTCCCGCTTAGTGAAATTTAAAAACAAATTCCCATCATCATAAGTATGTTCTGTATTCTTTTTACTAGAATCTTTTAATAATACCCCTACCTTTTTAAGAAATACACTTACATGAAATGGTTTTGTAATATAATCTTCCGCCCCTAATTCATAGCCCTTTAACATATCACTTTCCATGTCCTTTGCCGTCAAAAATATAATAGGTGCTACCACTTTATTTCTCCACGTTTTACATAAGTCAAAACCACTCCCATCAGGAAGATTTATATCCAATATAATCAAATCAAAATTATCTCTTGAAAGATAATCTTCAGTAGAGGCTAGATTATAGGAGGAGATTACTTCATATCCTTCCGTTGTTAAATGAAAGGATAAAGTTTGATTTAATAAACGATCATCTTCTACTAATAATATTTTTTTCATGCTCTTCACCATTCCTGTAATTTAAAAGCTATACCGCTTATTGAAATCATTGTATTATAATTATTGTTAGTTATCAATATTACTTTGCACTACTATGCCACTATTAGACCAAGATTAATTTTCGCATATCCTTATCTATTTTCCAAATCCTCAACAAATTTTGCTGCAGATGGAGATAAGGATACACTTTTTAAAAAACATACTCCAATACTTCTTTTAGGTATTTCTTCAGCTAATTTTATCTCATATAATGTTTTATCCTGTAAATACACTTGTGAAAATTCTCTAATAACGCAGGATATGCCTAGGTTAATCTTTGCAAACTCCAATAATAAATCATGAGAACCAAGTTCAATTTGTGGCTCAATTTTAACTCCTTTTGATAATATATATTTTTCTACATACTGTCTCGAATTTGACTTAAGCTCAAGTAATATCAATGGAAAACTTGATATCTCTTCAAAGCTTAAAGGGGTAGTGAATCTGTCCTTATATTTTTCCCCACAGACGAATATATCATGAATGTCTATCAATTCTATTATTTCTAAAGATGGCTCTTCAATAGGCAAATTACATATTCCAATATCAACCTCCCCTGATTTCAAAAGGCTGCACAGCTCTAATGTTGTGCGATTTATAATTTTTAGCTTAATATTTGGATATAGCCTATGGAATCTTTCTAAAAAGGGCAGCAAAAAATAGCGGGAAATGGTATCCCCAACTCCTATCCTCAATTCCCCTGACATTAAATTTTTAGATTCCATTAATTTTGTTTCTCCTACATTGATTAGATTAATAGCTGAATTTACATATTGATATAAAATCTGACCTTCATTTGTAAGAACTACCCCTCTAGGTGTTCTAGTGAAAAGCCTTATCTCTAGTTCATCTTCAAGTTGCAATATTGCTTGGCTTATGGCTGGCTGTGTCATATAAAGAGACTTTGCAGCTTTAGAAAAACTTTCGCATTTAGCCACCTCACAAAAAATTTTGTACAAATCTAATTTAATAGACATATAAGCACCCCTTATGCTTAACATTACATATATTTATTTTACTTATACCATAATATAATGTATATTACAAGTGAAAGGATATGGAATCCTCTCAAAATAAATTTAAGGGGAGATTATAATGGAAAGAATAGTTGGAACTGTTGTCAGAGGTCTTCGTGCTCCAATCTTGAAAGAAGGGGATGATATAGTAGATATCGTTGTGGATACTGTACTAAAAGCTTCACAACTAGAAGGTTTTGCTATCAATAATAAAGATATCGTTACTATAACTGAATCCACAATCGCTCGTACTCAAGGAAACTATGCAAGTATTGATAACATTGCTAAGGATGTAAACTTAAAATTTGGAAAAGATACTATTGGAGTCATATTCCCTATTCTAAGCCGTAATCGTTTTGCTATTTGCCTTCATGGTATTGCAAAAGGAGCTAAAAAAATCGTGTTAATGCTTCAATATCCATCTGATGAAGTAGGTAACCAGCTGGTAACTATAGATGAACTTGATGAAAAAGGTATTAATCCTTGGACAGATACTTTAACAGAAAATGAATTTAGAAAACTTTTTGGATATAATAAAAAACATCCCTTTACTGGTATTGATTATATTGATTATTATAAATCTATAATAGAAAGTTACGGTACTGAATGCGAAATAATCTTCTCAAATAACCCTAAAACCATATTAAATTATACCAAAAATGTTCTTAACTGTGATATTCATACGAGATTTAGAACAAAAAAAATATTAAAATCAAATGGTGGGGAAAAA
>DHBY01000012.1 GCA_002398845.1 Firmicutes bacterium UBA4916
AAATCCTCTATAGCCACAGATTTTCCTTTGAAATGAATTACTAAATATACCAAAATGCCTCCAATTAACAAAATTATTATTGGATTCATTATAATAAGTCCTGATATAAAATAGCATATTATAGATATAGCTGATACTACCATGGCATAAGGCATTTGTGTCTTAACATGGTCTAAGTGATCTGAACCAGCAGCCATTGAAGACATAATAGTTGTATCTGAAATTGGAGAAACATGGTCTCCTAAAATTGCTCCACTTAAAACTGTACTTAAAGTGATTATTAGCATAATGGGATCTGCTCCCATTTCTATATAGCTTTCTGCTAAAGGTAGTGCCAATGGTGTTACAATGGCCATAGTACCCCAAGCAGTACCTGTAGCTATGGATATAAGTCCTGCAATTATAAATACAATAACAGGAAGTAGTACTGCTGGTATAGCTCCTGATACAGCCCCAACTAAGAATCTAGCAGTTCCTACATCAGAGGTTACACTACCAATTGACCAAGCTAAAACCAATATGGTACAGGCAATAACCATGGATTTTGCACCTTCCATCCAAGTGTCAAAAGCCTCTCCTACTGTATAAATCTTTTGTGCTACACCCATTACTATAGCTACTAAACTGGCAGTTAATGAGCCCCATAATAGAGCCTTAAAAGAATCCCCATTACTAAAAGCTTCCTTAAAACCTACACCAGCTCCTAAACTAGCAGCACCTGTATACCAAATTCCAATAAATACAACAACTATTAAAATTACTATAGGGATAATAGCATTATAGGCTTTAAGCTCTATACCTTCTTTAATTTCCATAAGTGCTATTTCATCCCCACTCATTGGATTGGAATCATCTGCTACAAGTTTCCCTGTAAGTCTAGCTCTTTTTTCTGCTTCATACATTGGACCAAAATCTTTTTGAGTTAATACGAGTAATAAAACCATTAATAATGAAAAAATACAATAATACATATATGGAATAGTTTTTAAAAAAATACTATAACCGTTGACTTCCATACCCATATTATTATAAGTCTCAGTTATAACTCCAACCATATAGCCTACCCAGGTAGAAACTATAGCAAGGCCTGTAATTGGTGCAGCAGTAGAGTCTATAATATAGGATAATTTTTCTTTTGAAATATTATTTTTGTCTGTTAAAGGGCTCATTGTAGGACCAACTATTAGGGCATTGGCATAATCATCGAAAAATACTAAAATGCCTAAAAGCCAAGTAAAAAGTTGAGCACTTCTTGGGTTATTAATTTTTTTACCTAGGCCCTCTGCAACAGCCAAGGTCCCACCCATTTTGTTTACTAATCCAATTAATCCGCCAATGGCTAATAGAAAAATTATTACACTGGCAGAGTCCGGATCTGCTAGGGAACCCACAATATACTTGTCTATGGAACGTAAAAATCCAACTACTGGATTCCATCCATTTAGCATTGTAGCCCCTAAAAATATACCTAAAAATAAGGATAATAAAACCTGTTCTGTAACAAAGGCTAATACAATTGCTAAAAGTGGTGGCAAAATGGATATCCAACCAAAGTTTACTTCGGTACCTTCACCTTCTGCAAAGACTGGCACTGCGAGTACTAGTATTAAAAAAAATAATACAGTTAAAACTTTCATTTTGTTTCTTCTCATAAAATTCCTCCTTGTGTATTATTTATATATTTATAACTTAAGTCCCTGTCTTTAAAACCAAGTCTATTAAATCCTGTATCATATTTTATATGGACAACAGGTTTAGTATTATATTTAATGCCTAAATCATTTAAAATCCTAGCTTGTCTATATGAGAAGATGGTCTAGGTAATATTATTTTTAACTACATATTCCAAATGACTATCAGGAGTAAATCTCATAATAAATATTTATATCCCTTAAAGTTTCTTCTAAGCTCTAATGCTTCCGTAAGAGTTGCTACAACTAAATAGTCTACTCCATTTTCATTAACTCCTTGGCTATTCCTATAGCTCTATGGCCATAGGCATTAGCCTTAACAACTGCTGCTATAACAACTTTTTCTCCAAACATATTCCTTATGTTTTTTAAATTAAATGCTAAATTATCAAGATTAACTTCAAGAATTATATCCCTCAATAGAGGTTCCATAATTAATTCCCTCAGCCTCTTTATATTTCATTTCTAAGTAAATCCCTATAAATCTCCATTAGCATAAGTCCGAGTTTTCGGAATTTCTTTAATAGAGTCTATGATATAAATAGTAATACCTGCTTTCCATATTATCCATCCTCCATTCCAATACATTCCCACTTAATAATTCTGACCATCCCTTTACATATTCATCACAGCTCCTTTATAAATTATTTCTTTAACTTTATTAAAGCAAGAATCATGCCAATTATTAAAGTGGCAGAATACCCACACTCTTCAAGAAAAAATTCTAATTCTATTAGTATATTTTCCATACATCCGTACTGCCTTCCGTTTTTATGGAATATTTGTGATAAATCTATCTTAATTACAAAGGTAAAGGGGGTAAGGCATAACTGAACTGATATGCTCCCTTTAAAGTATACAGATATTGAACATAAAGAATATAAAAATATAATTCAAAATCCTCCTAAGTCACTTCGTGCTAAATTAGCTAATAATGTGGCTTTTTAGTAGTTGAATAAATTAGTATCTTAGTGCCAAGCTTGGGTATTTAAGCTTGTCCTATTCCTGAATATTTATTAAAGTTTTATTCTTAACTATAATGGGTATCTATTGGAAATAGAGAAAGGAGTGGATGAATACATGCTTAAAGAATTTAAAGAATTTGCCGTAAAAGGCAATGTGTTAGACTTAGCCATTGGAGTAGTTATTGGAGGGGCCTTCGGGAATATTGTTTCACCCCTGGTCAATGATATTATAATGCCAATTGTTGGAGGACTTATTGGTAATCTAGATTTTAGTAATTTCTTTATTAGTTTAGATGGCAATAAATATGCAACATTAAAACAAGCACAAGAGGCAGGAGCTGCCACATTAAATTATGGATTATTCCTCAATACAGCTATTGAATTTCTTATTATTTCTTTTTCTATATTTATAGTAATTAAACAAATTAATAAACTTAAGAGAGAAGAAAAACCAGCACCAGCAACAAGCAAGAAATGTGATTACTGCTTTACTGAAATCCCTATAGAAGCAACTAGATGCCCCCACTGTACATCTAAATTAGATTCAGTAGATTCATAATAGGATACCCACAATATTTTTGCATCTGAAATGATTAAGCAAAAAATTTATGTTATAATAATATCAAATTAATAATAGATGGATTATCCTTGTAAAACCTGGGTGGACTCTGGTACCTTTGTACATACTACCCTTAATAAGTTGGCAACCTAATTCCTAACTTGGATATTTAATTCATAACTATTACTGTGCTTGTACGTAATAAGTTAGTATGTTAGTGCCGGGCTTGGATATTTATTTACAAATTAGAAATCTCCTCATCTTCAATGAAAAAGATATATTAAAAAAGTAAAATTTCCCTTGCAAATATATATCTTATATTATATAATATAATACAACAGAATATTTAGAAAATTGTCACTTGCTTATTCAGATGTATAACATCGTCATAAACAAGGTCATTGGAATCATGTATAGTTTGCTGTACATTTCTATGACCTTGTTTTTTTAAATGTGTATATATAAAGGGGTGAAATATATGGATTTTAAAAAGAGGATAGATGATATTATTAATTCAACGGAAGCTAATATAGGCTTAGCAGTAAAGAATATCACTACACAGGATATCATATTTATAAATGAGGAAAAGATATTTCCTTCTGCTAGCCTAATAAAATTATTTATATTTGCTGAAGCTTGTAGGCAAATGAAAGAAGGTAGAATAGGGCTCAACCAAAAAATAACATTAACAGATGATGATAAGGTAAATGGAGCCGGTATATTAAAGGAACTAAATTCTGGGCACAAATTTGCAATAGGTGAATTATTAACATTAATGACTATTATTAGTGACAATACTGCCACAAATATAATCATTGATACTTTAGGAATGGGTAATATAAATGCTACAATAAATAATCTAGGCTTTAGCTCTACCATGCTCCAAAGGAAAATGATGGACTTCAAAGCTGCAAAAGAGGGCAAAGAAAATATAACTAGTGCAAAGGATATATTAAAAATTCTTGATTTATTAGTTAAGGGAACTCTCATAGATAGAGAAAGTTCTCAGCTTATTATAGACGCTTTAAAGAAACAGCAAGTAAAAGGAAGATTAGATTTATATCTCCCAGAGGATGTAGTAATAGCTCATAAGACTGGTGATTTATATTGCCTAGAGCATGATGTGGGTATAGTATATTTACAGGACAATCCTTATATTATATGTGTTTTAACGAATGAAAATATATCAAATAAAGAAGGTAGGAAGATAATAGGGAAATTATCAAAGATAGTTTATGAAGAATTTTCAAGACAATAAGGGCAAGGTGATATAATTGTACTCTAAGGAAACTGTATTTATAGTTGGACATGGAAAGACAAACCTTGATAATGCTATAACTGAGAAATTTAAAATATTTTTTATAGGATTTGTAGTAGATACAAAAACAGATTTAATTGTTGATCTTGATTGCACGTCTACAATAAGAACTACAAAGGATTTTGTTTATAGTATTTTTATAAACAAGAGACTGGATGAGTTTGATGCATTGATTGAAAAAGAAATAGAAAGGAGATACTTTGGTTCCTCTAAAAAAGCCATAATTACTGCATATAAAGACGCTGTGAAAAAGTATTCTGAAGTTAAATCTAAATACTATTAGATGGAGGTTCATATAATATGAAAATTACAGATATAAAACTTGGAAATATATCAGTACCATTAAAGAAACCTTTTAAAACAGCACTAAGAACTGTTGAAAGTGTAGAAGATATTATAGTAAAGATTGAAACAGATACTGGAAATATTGGATATGGGGAAGCGCCACCTACGGGAGTAATAACAGGTGATACTAAAGGTGCAATAATAGGTGCTATAGAAGACCATATAAAGAAGCATCTAATTGGAATGGATATAGAAAATATGGAAGAAATAATGTTAAAATTGGATAAATCTATTGTAAATAATACAAGTGCAAAAGCAGCAGTTGATATAGCAATTTATGATCTATATGGACAATTATATAATGCGCCAGTCTATAAACTATTAGGCGGATATAGAAAAGAAATAATAACTGATATAACTATAAGCGTCAATAGCCCAGAGGAAATGGCTCAAGATAGCATTGAAGCTATAAAAAAAGGATATAAAACCTTGAAAATAAAAGTAGGTGATAGTGATAATGCAGCCCTAGATATAAAGCGTATGAAAGCTATTAGGGAAGCTATAGGATATAATGTTAACTTAAGGATAGATGCAAATCAAGGTTGGAATGCTAAAGAGGCAGTATATACTTTAAGAAAGATGGAAGATGCGGGTTTAAATATAGAACTTGTAGAGCAGCCTGTACCAGCTCATGATTTAAAAGGATTAAAATTAGTAACAGATAATGTTACTATACCTGTATTAGCTGATGAAAGTGTATTTTCTCCAAAGGATGCAATAACTATTATGCAAATGGGTGCAGCTGATTTAATAAATATAAAATTAATGAAAACAGGAGGCATTCACAATGCATTAAAAATATGCTCTATAGCTGAAATATATGGAGTGGAGTGTATGTTAGGCTGTATGCTTGAATCTAAAGTAAGTGTTACTGCAGCTGTTCATCTAGCTGCTGCAAAAAATGTAATTACAAAAATAGATTTAGATGGGCCTATATTATGTAGGGAAGATCCTATTGATGGGGGAGCTATATTTAGGGATTATAGAATTACATTAACAGACGATCCTGGCTTTGGCTTTAAAGATATTCATGGTGTAAATTATATAAAAA
>DHBY01000042.1 GCA_002398845.1 Firmicutes bacterium UBA4916
ATCATTGGACCTCATGCTAATGACCTAATCCATGAAGGTGCCCTAGCCATAGCTAATGATATGGATGTAGACAGTATATGTAGAACTATACATGCTCATCCAACTTTAAGTGAAGCTTTTATGGAAGCAGTACATGGATTAGATGATAAAGCAATCCATATAGCACCACCAAGAAAAAGAAAAAAATAAAAAATTTATAAAAAAGTAGAATGGTATTATATCATTCTACTTTTTTATAAATAATTTAAGCACAATTTCTATTAAAAAACGAAAACATTTTCATATATAGAAAGTTTGTCAAATATCAAACAAAAAGAATCGTCCCTAGTGTTTGGGTTTAAAATTCACCATAAGTTTGCTATAATTAAACTTAGAAAGAAAATTGTAGATATTACTGAAGAAAACAATATATTAAGCGAGGGAAAAGATGAATAAAAACAATAGAGTAATTACTTTAAGCATAATAGCCATAATAATATTTATGGCTATCGGGATAAATGTTAAGGGTTCAAAGGAAGGAATTTTATTTGATGTAAAGGTTATGGACTACATTCATAATAGAACAACACCATCAGGTATAGCTATTATGAAAAAGGTCACCTACTTTGGTTCCGCATATTTTTTTATACCTATTGGTATATTAGTATTACCTATTATGGTAAAGAAAAAGAATCCTAATGGAATAATATTATTGTTATTATCCACTTTGGGGAGTTATGGATTAAATGCCCTACTTAAGAGTATATTTATTAGAACAAGGCCATTAAAATACCTTCTAATACAACAAGGCGGTTATAGTTTTCCCAGTGGCCATGCGATGGTATCTATGGCTTTTTATACTACTATGACCTATTTATTATTAAAGAACGAAGATAGAAGAAAAGTTAAAATAACATCATGGACTATCAACTTTACAGTTATAGCCCTTATAGGATTTAGCAGAATATATTTAGGTGTCCATTGGCCTACAGATGTTTTAATGGGTTATTTAATAGGATATATTTTTTATTATTTTGTGACTCGCTTGTTTTCTAGAAAGCTGCCTTCTTAAAAATAGGAAGGCAGTTTTTATTTTCTAATATTTTAAAATAAGTATATTTATCTATAGCAAAAGCTCTTTCTTTGCATATCTAGGTAGTATAAGGAAAATTTTAATTAAGGGGGGAGAGTTTTGGCTATTCAGTTAAGTTTATTGCATTGGGTATACTTGCTATTTACATTTTTGATCCTTGGATTTATGGTAGCTAAAAGAGATACTAGTCTTGTATGCATAATCGGGATTTTCTTATTAGCTATTATTGCTACTAGTTCCTTATCTCAGTCAATAATGACCATATTCAATAGCTTTATCTTTGCTATAGTAGAACTTTTAGGTACTATACTAATCATCTCTATTATAGTGGGAATGAGTTCTATCCTTACCAAGACTGGGATAAGTCAGGTAATGGTATCACCTTTTTCAAGGTTTATTAAAACACCTACCCTAGCATATTGGGTAATAGGTATATTGATGATGATTATTTCATGGTTCTTTTGGCCTTCACCTGCAGTGGCATTAATAGGAGTGGTTTTATTACCAGTAGCAGTTGAAGTAGGATTGCCAGCCTTGGGCGTGGCTATGGCTATGAATTTGTTTGGTCATGGTATAGCCTTGTCTGGAGATTTTATAATTCAAGGAGCCCCTAAGCTAACAGCAGATGCGGCGGGAATTCCAGTTGGAGAATTAATTTCTGCATCTATTCCATTAGTATTTATAATGGGGGCTGTGACCACCATAATTGCTTATATTCTATTAAAAAGGGATTTAGAAAATGGCACATTGAAAGTAGAAGAAAAGGTAGTTAAAAGCAAGGAAGAGGACATTGAAGAAAAGTTAGATGAAGTATTATCTCCTAAACTTAAAAAAACTTTTGCTATATTGGTGCCACTAATATTTTTGATAGATGTAATAATCATGTTAATGGCTAAATTGCAGGGAGGAGACGCTACTGCATTAATTGGCGGTACAGCTGTATTTATACTAATAATCATTTCAATAATAACCCATAAAGGCAAATCTTTAGAAAAAATTACTGGTTATTTTGTAGAAGGGCTTAAATTTGGATTTCAAATATTTGGTCCGATTATTCCTATAGCCGCTTTTTTCTATTTAGGGGGAGATGGCTTTGTAAATGTAATTGGAAACTTTTTACCCAAAGCTTCGCAGGGAATTGTAAATGATTTGGGACTTGCTTTAGCAAGCGTGGTACCTTTAAATGCTGGAGTAGGTGCAGTTACTTTAACATCAGTAGGAGCAATAACAGGCTTAGATGGATCAGGATTTTCTGGATTAGCCTTAACAGGTTCTGTAGCTAAACTATTTGCTGCTGCCATAGGGAAGGGAATAACTACTCTAGCCGCTTTAGGACAAATAGCAGCTATATGGGTAGGAGGAGGGACATTAATTCCTTGGGCAGTAATCCCAGCAGCAGCTATTTGTGGAGTAGATCCTTTTGAATTGACCAGAAGAAATTTTAAACCAGTAATTATTGGTTTAATAGTAACAACAATAGTGGGGATATTTATGATTTGACATATTCTGCGACCATTTATTAGTTTAGGATTTTTATAATACGATTATAAGTTGAAAAAGGCAATAACCTATTTTTGGATAATTTTAAAAAGTTAGGTTATTGCTTTAATTTTAATAAAAGATATCATTATATATGGTATAATGTAAACAGAACTTTCGAAATAATGGAATTTATTATGTTTATATATAATTAAGAAACTTAGACATTCTAGATGAAAAGATTAATTAAATTTTAGGAGATATAATATTAATAGTTAGTAAGTAGGTATAGATTCGATTTATAATATTTTGGCTATAATTTTTTAGCAAGCTTGAGAAAATTTTGCTTGCCTAAATAAATATATAGTAAATATTATTAAAGAAAGGGAGGAAAAAGATGAGTAGGCTTAGTATTATTACTAGAGATAAGGCACAGACAACTGTCGAAACTCTATATAAAGATTTAGAAAGACGTATTATTGCAAGCCCTCCGGGATTATGCCCCATAGACTTAGCATCATCTTTTCTAAAAATGTGCCATTCTCAGACTTGTGGTAAATGTGTTCCCTGCAGAATAGGCTTAGGCCAATTGGAAAAATTATTGGAGGATGTATTAGACGGTAAGGCTAGTTTAGAAACTATTGATCTTATTGAAAAGACAGCCAGAACTGTTTATTATTCGGCAGATTGTGCTATAGGCTATGAAGCTGCTAATATGGTTTTAAAAGGAATCGAAGGATTTAGGGATGATTTTGAAGAACATATATTGCACGGCAGATGTACCTTTGAACTATATCAACCTGTTCCTTGTGTTTCCCTTTGCCCTGCTGGTGTAGATGTACCTGGCTATATTGCTTTAATATCAGAAGGGAGGTACCAGGATGCAGTTAGATTGATTAGAAAGGACAACCCTATGCCTGCTGTATGTGCTTTAGTTTGTGAACATCCTTGTGAAACCAGATGTAGAAGAAATATGATTGATAAATCCATTAATATTAGAGGACTAAAGCGGTTTGCAGTAGAGCATGCTGGAGATGTTCCAATTGAGAAAAAAGCCCCTTCTACAGGGAAAAAGATAGCTGTTGTTGGAGGAGGTCCTAGTGGATTAAGTGCAGCCTATTATCTATCCATTATGGGACACGATGTAGAGATATTTGAGCAAAGACAAAGATTAGGAGGTATGCTAAGGTATGGGATACCAAGTTATAGATTACCTCGTGAAGTTCTAGATGAGGAAATCGATACAATCCTTTCTGCTGGGATCAAAGTGCATAATGATATTACAATAGGGAAGGATTTATCAATTATCGATCTAAAGACAAAGTTTGATGCCATTTATATAGCTATTGGAGCCCATATTGACAAAAAAATAGATTTAGAAGGTCAGGAGGCAGAAGGGGTTGTTTCCGCTGTTGAAATATTAAGGCAAATAGGAGATGATGAGTACCCTGATTTTAAAGATAAATCTATTGTGGTTATTGGTGGGGGAAATGTGGCTATAGATGTGGCTCGTTCTGCAGTACGTTTGGGAGCAGAAAAAGTTAGTATTGTCTATCGTAGGCGTAAGGTGGACATGCCTGCTATGGAAGAAGAAAAAGAGGGTGCTATTGCTGAAGGTTGTGAAATATATGATTTATACACACCAGGTAAAATTGAAACCGACGAAAATGGTCATGTAAAAGCCTTGTGGGTACAACCTCAAATTATAGGAGCTATGAGGAATGGAAGGCCAATACCTAGAGAGGCAAAAAAAGAAACCCAAAGAATTGAATGTGATTTGTTAATTGTAGCTATAGGTCAAGGAATAGAGTCAAAGGATTTTGAAAAGGATGGAATCCCAGTTACTAAAGGGGTAATTGATGCACTTAGCTGGGGAGGAATCAAGGATGTTTCAGGAGTTTATGCAGGTGGAGATTGTGTATCAGGTCCTGCAACAGTAATAAGAGCTATTGCAGCTGGGAAGGTAGCAGCTGCTAATATAGATAATTATTTAGGTTATAATCATATTATAGAATCGGATGTTCAAATACCAGAACCTCGTTTAGCAGATAGAATGCCTTGTGGTCGTGTGAATATGAGGGAACGAGATACTCCAAATAGAATTAAAGATTTTGATTTAATAGAATGTGGAATGACATTGGAAGAGGCCAATCAAGAATCTAGAAGATGTTTAAGATGTGATCACTTTGGATTTGGAATCTTTAAAGGAGGGAGGATTGAACGATGGTAAACTTAACCATAGATAATAAAAAAATAAAAGTTCCAGAAGGAACAACTATCCTCCAAGCGGCTGAAATAAATAATATACCTATTCCACATCTCTGTTATTTAGAAGATTTGAATGAAATTGGAGCTTGTAGGATCTGCGCTGTAGAGATAGAAGGGATTAATAGGCTAGTTACGGCTTGTAATAATGTAGTAGAGGAAGGGATGGTAGTCTACACCAATAGCCCTAAGGTCCGAGAAACAAGGCGTGTAAATGTAGAGTTAATTCTTTCTCAACATGATGCAAGATGTGCTGCTTGTGTGAGAAGCGGGAATTGTAGTTTGCAAAAAGTAGCTAATGATTTGGGTATTATAGATATTCCATATAAAGAAGATTTGCCACATGCAATATGGACAGAAGGCTTTCCTTTAGTTCGGGATTATGAAAAATGCATTAAATGTATGAGATGTATTCAAGTATGCGATAAGGTTCAAGGTTTGCATATATGGGATATTTCTAAAACAGGATCTAGGACAAATGTGGATGTTTCGTATAATAGGAAAATTGAAGAATCAGATTGTGCTCTTTGTGGACAATGCATTACCCATTGTCCAGTTGGAGCATTGCGAGAAAGAGATGATACTCAGAAAGTATTTGATGCATTAGCAGATAAAGATAAAATAGTTATAGTGCAGATTGCTCCAGCAGTGAGGGCAGCTTGGGGTGAGGACTTAGGTATTCCAAGGGAATTTGCAACGGTTAAAAGATTAGTTGCTGCTTTAAGAAAGATGGGATTTGATTATATTTTTGATACTAACTTTTCAGCAGATTTGACAATTATGGAAGAAGGAAGCGAATTTTTGGAAAAATTAAAAAATCAGGAGAATGAAAAGTTCCCAATGTTTACTTCTTGCTGCCCAGGATGGATACGTTTTATCAAGTCCCAATATCCTGATATGGTAGATCAATTATCCACTGCAAAATCACCTCAACAGATGTTTGGTGCAATTGTTAAGAGTTATTATGCAGAACTATTAAAAGTTGATCCATCCAAGATTTTTAGTGTTTCCATTATGCCATGTGTTGCTAAAAAATATGAGTGCCAAGTTTCTGTGATGAACGATGCAGGGGCAGGGCAGGATGTAGATGTTGTTCTTACAACAAGAGAAGTTGAACGAATGATTCGTGCAGAACATATTCTTCCACAATATTTAGAGGAAGAAGAATTTGACACGCCATTAGGAATTAGTTCTGGAGCAGCTGTTATATTTGGTGCAACAGGAGGAGTTATGGAAGCTGCACTTCGAACTGCCTATTATCTAGTTACTAATGAAAACCCCGATCCAGATGCATTCAAAGAAGTAAGAGGAAGAGAAGGCTGGAAAGAAGCAAGTTTTGATTTAGCAGGTATAAATCTTAAAGTTGCTGTTGCTAGTGGGTTGGGAAATGCTAGAAGATTAATTGAAGCTCTTAGAAAAGGAATTGTAGAATACGACTTTGTTGAAATTATGGCATGTCCTGGAGGTTGTGCTGGAGGAGGAGGACAACCTATTGAGGATGGAAAGGAATTAGCTGGAGAACGAGCCGAGGTACTATATGGTTTAGATAAGATTAATGATCTTCGTTTTTCACATGAGAATCCATCAGTAATTAAATGCTATGAGAATTATCTACAAAGGCCTTTATCTCATCGTTCCCATAAATTACTTCATACAGATCAGCATCTTTGGGATATGAATATAAGACTTTAATCGTGGTAATATGCATAAAGGCGGACAAACAAATTATGAACCTCTAGATATGAATATTTATATCTAGGGGTTCGTTAAAGTTCCATTAATCCCTTAAAAAGCCTTTTATATAGAGAAGCATACAAATTTTTATTTAAAATTAAAAAAGATATAGGAGTGGTGAAAATGAAAAAAAGATTGTTATTATTATTTTTATCTCTAGTTCTTATATTGCCTTTGGCTGTTGGCTGCGGTGAAAAAACGGTTAAAGAGCAGCAAACAATTCAATTTTGTTATCAGGATGGAACACCTGCTTTAACAGCTGCCAAACTTGCTAAAGAAAGTCCAACCATAGATAAGAATATAAACATTAATTATGAAATGCAAAAATCTCCAGACCTATTAGTGACTAAGATATTAAAAGGAGAAGCAGATATTGCAATTGTTCCATCAAATTTAGCAGCTCAAGCATTTAATAAAAACCTTCCATACAAAATAGTAGGTACTGCTGTATGGGGATCATTTTATTTAACCAGTGCAGAGGATATTAAAAGTTTTGAAGAATTGAAAGGTAAGGAAATTTATACTTTTGGAAAGGGCCTCACTCCAGATTTGGTCCTTAGATACGTTTTATCTAAAAATGGTATCGATCCAGATAAGGATGTTAAAATCAACTATTTAAATGCTGCTTCAGAAGTTGGCCCCGCATTTATAAGTGGGAAGACTGATTTAGCCCTTTTAGCAGAGCCTTTACTAACTACTGTAATTATGAAAAAACCAGATGCTAAGGTAATCTTTGATTTAAACGAAGAGTGGGCTAAAGCAGCAGGTACTGGAAAGGGATACCCACAAGCTAGTTTAATAATTAAAAACGACCTAATAGAGAATAATATAGAATTTGTAGAAAAATTCATTAAAGTATATGAAGAAAGCAGAAAATGGGCAAAAGAAAATCCAGAAAAACTAGGTGAATATGCGGGTGAGTTGGGGATTAGCGTATCGAAAGAAACTATAGAGAAAGGGATTAGATGGACAAATATAGAATCTTTTAATATTAAAGATAGCAAGGAGGAATATAAAACTTTTTATGAAGCTATAATAGATTTTGCACCAGATTTTATAGGAGGCAAACTTCCAGATGAGAAAATTTATTTTGAAAGATAGGAAGACAACTATTCTTTCAAAAGCTGTAATAATATTTATTTGGATATTATTATCAAAACTTGTAGATAATGAAATAATACTTCCTACAGTTAAAAGTACTTTCATAAGCCTAATAAGCATAATTAAAGCTCCTAGTTTTTTAAATATAATAAAATGTTCTCTACTTAGAAGTTTAATTGGTTTTTTGATTTCCTTGTTTTTGGCAATTATAATGGGTGTTTTATCTAGTATTTCCAAGCTCATATACAATCTGATGGTACCGATATTAAATTTTTTGAATTCAGTGCCTACTATGGCCATAATTATACTAGCTCTTATATGGTTAAACAACGAATTTGTACCTATGTTTGTAGGATTTATTATGGTATTTCCTATATTATATGAAACGGTTCTAAATGCCATATTGAATGTAGATAAAAACATTATGGATATGGCCAAGTTATATAAAGTAGGTAAGTTTACTACTATAAAAGATATTTATATGCCATGTATTTTTTCAAATTTAGGTTTGGTTCTTACATCTGCATTGGGGGTTAATCTAAAGATGGTAATTGCAGGGGAAGCTTTAGCACAGCCTAAATATGCCATAGGTAGTAATCTACAGTTACAGAAGATTTACCTAAATACCTCAGGAGTTTTTGCTTGGATAGTGATAATCCTTTTAATTGGCAAAATATTTAAATATGGAACAAAAGGAGTAAAATATGTTTTTAGCTTAGG
>DHBY01000034.1:0-24594 GCA_002398845.1 Firmicutes bacterium UBA4916
TGAAAATGAAAGAGGAAATTTAACAAGGCTTATGAAAATAAAAAGTATGATGGAAGAAGCAAGCTTAGAGTACAACTCAAAAGCATAAATAGATTAAAGGACAAACTAAGATTAGTAACAGGTAGAAGTAATGGAATGAGCATAGCTCCACTATATATAGATAGTACAGAGTATGCATTGAAACGTGCCATAAATAGGTTAGAAGTGGCAAACCTTAAAAAAATTAACGATGAAAAAATTAACCGATGAGGTATAAAAAGTACCCTTTCTTGGCAATACTTTGATTATAAGGAAAGGGTACTTTTTATGTTAAAAATGTTTTGTCCCCCTTTACATTTTTATACATATACCCTTCTCCTTTAAAAAAATTGACAAGGAATTTTATTAAGAAAAAGTTTGGAGGGAAGGGTATGAAAAAACATAGTAAATTTTTATTTATAGGAATTATCATTTCTTTATTGATACCAATATTGGGATTGTGTGAAGAAAAACCTGATGAGAAGGATTTATTAATGGGATTATTGGACGAGACAGGGGCTTCTTTTTTAGAAGGGGATGTAAGCATAGGCGGCACTATTATTGATAAATTTATTGGCGAAAGTGAATTAGAGGAAATTGGACATTCAATTAGAGCAGGATTAGGAATAAAGGGAGAAGTATTGCTAGATGAGGAAATTGGAGAGGCGCCATTAGACGACGACTACTATTGGGAAGATATGATTGTAGAAGATGGATTTACTCAGTTAATAGTATATGGTTTTGATTATGATGATAATCTTATTACCTTTACATTATCCTCCTATGAAGATATAGATGTAGGAACAGGAGAAACTTCTCTTTTCATTAATTTAATAAAAAAAACACAATTTGTTGAAATTAATGATATAATAGAAAAGGTGGAAAGTCTTTTTGATGAGTACAACAAGCCTGTGAACATTACAACTTGTATTGTTGGGACTTTTGATGGGTATGTAAATTTAGATGAAAAAGAAAAAGAAATTGTTCAGGCAACTAAGCTTACAAAAGGGCAAATAGTAGAAAAATATGCTGAAGATGATACTTTAAGTTTTTCTATCTATACTCCCTATATAGAGGAACATATCTACACAGGTAACAATAAGATGAATTTGAATATTGCGGTAAGGTACAATGAATACGAAGACAAAACCTATATTTGGATAGGAACACCTATTATAACAATTGGCTATTAGAAGTAGGAGGGGATTTACTTGGATAAAATGATGGTGGAAAAGAGTCCTCCATTAAGGGGAAGTGTGAGGGTAAGTGGAGCTAAAAATTCTGCATTGCCAATTTTAGCTGCATCTTTGTTAGGAACAGAGGATATTATTTTAGAGGATGTACCTAAACTAAAGGATGTAGAGGTAATTTGTGAGGTATTATCATTATTAGGATCTAAGGTGGAATTTTTAGATGAGGGTGTAATCAAGATTAATTCTGCAAACATAAATAATTTCGAAACCCCTTATGAATTAATAGGTAAGATGAGGGCTTCTTTTTTAGTAATGGGACCATTATTGACTCGCTTAGGCAAAACCAAAACATCTCTGCCTGGTGGATGTGCCATTGGAACAAGGCCTATCGATCTTCATTTAAAAGGCTTTAGGGCTATGGGGGCAAAAATAGATGTGGATCATGGTAATATTGGAGCCTATGCGGAAAAATTGGTGGGAGATAGAATTTACTTAGATTTTCCTAGTGTAGGAGCTACTGAAAATATTATGATGGCAGCAACAATGGCTGAGGGAGAAACCATAATAGATAACGCAGCCATGGAGCCAGAAATCGTGGATCTTGCTAATTTTTTAAACAAATTAGGTGCTGATATTAAAGGTGCTGGAACCAGTAGTATTAGAATAAAGGGTGTAAAAAGATTAGGTGGTGCAACTCATTCTATAATTCCAGATAGAATTGAAGCAAGTACATTTATGGTAGCTGCTGCTATTACTAAAGGCGATATAATAGTTGAAAATGTTATTACTAGCCATATTAAGCCTGTAATAGCAAAGCTTAGAGAAGTAGGCTGTCGGGTTTATGAAAACGGAGATAAGGTTAGGGTAATTGGAACTCAAAATTTAAAAGCAACAGATATTAAAACATTACCATACCCTGGATTCCCTACGGATATGCAAGCTCAGTTTATGGCGCTTATGAGCGTCTGTGAGGGGACAAGTGTTGTCATTGAAACCGTATTTGAAAATAGATTCATGCATGTAGATGAATTAAAAAGAATGGGCGCAGATATTAAAATAGACGGCAGGTCTGCTATTATTCAAGGAGTAGACAGTTTAATGTCAGCCCCCGTAAAAGCCACTGATTTAAGGGCAGGAGCAGCTTTAATATTAGCAGGATTAGTTGCAGATGGAGTAACCGAAATCGGCAATATTTATCATATAGATAGAGGATACGATGGCATAGAAAAGAAATTATCAAAATTAGGAGCAAAAATATGGAGAGAGTCTTAGGCAATGCACAATTCACGATGCACAATTCACAATTAAAATGATTGAAAAACCTAGAACGGTGGATTTCACCTTTTCTAGGTTTTTTTTAATTATGCATTAATATCAGTAGGGGCGACCTTCGGTCGCCAGAAAAGCCCCAGAGATAGACCCCAATAATTGTGCATTGTGCATTGAAATAAGTAATAGTTTTGTCTTTCTTCGCATATTATATCTTATACTAAAGGCAAAGAGGGGGAAGGCATGAAAAAAGTTGGGATATATACTTTGGTAATTCTTATTATCACCATAATATTGCCTGCAATCATAGTAAAGACTTTTAACTTTGCTCCTACGGGGGATGGATTGCAGAGCAATGTAGCTAATCCTAAGGTCATCAATAAAGAAGTAAAGGAAGAAGCAGAGTTTGATGGATACATAGCCGTATATGATACCAGAAATCAAGAAGTTCACAAGATAGCCTTGGAGGAATATGTAAAAGGTGTGGTGGCTGCAGAAATGCCAGCAGAGTTTCACATAGAGGCTCTAAAGGCTCAAGCTGTTGCCAGCAGGACTTTTGCTCTTAGTAGAATTACAAATTTCCCTGAAGGTTATCCAGACCATATGGAGGCTTCTCTTTGTACAGGCATTCACTGTCAGTCCTATCTTAATTTAGATGAGCTAACTAGTCTTCAACCTAAGGGTTGGGCTGAAAAATACTGGCCTAAAATTGAAGAAGCAGTAGATTCTACTAAGGGGCAGGTTTTATATTATAATGGTGAGGTTATAGAGGCCGCATACCATTCCACTAGTGGAGGAATGACAGAAGATTCAATAGATGTATTTGCTATGGATAGGCCCTATTTAAGGGCAGTCCCGAGCCCTTATGAAGAGGAAGCCCCTAAGTTTAGATCGATAGTTACACTAACAGGAGATGAGTTTATAAATAAATTAACTTCAAAGTATCCTGGCTCAAATATTACTAAGGATAATCTATCTGAAAAGATTAAATTAGTAGAAAAAACTCAAAGCGGAAGGATAAAAAAGCTAGCCATTGATGGAACAGTAGTAAATGGAAGAGAAATAAGGGATTTATTCGAATTAAACTCTACTAACTTTACAATAACCTATAATCCAAAGGCAAATATAGTAGAAATAGAAACTCTTGGATATGGGCATGGAGTAGGCATGAGCCAATGGGGAGCCAATGGTATGGCTAAAAAAGGTCAAAATTATGAAGAAATATTAAAACATTATTATACGGGAGTGGAGATTGGGCAATGGGTAATTGACAATTAAAGACAATTCACAATTCACAATTAAAGATTCGGAGAGAAGGGTGGCTTTTATATTTTGGGGAGGTTTTCCTTGGAATGGGGCCGCCTTTTTTTCTGAACTTTTTTATGAAAAATTTTATTTCACTATGTATTAAATAGATAAATGTGGAAATAATACGTAGTGGAGGTGGAGGAATGAAGTCAAAGTTTTCTAAGTTAATTGAAAAAGATGGATTTTATATTATCTTATTTATCTGTGTGTGCGTTGTCGCTATTACAGCGGTATTGGCTTCAAAGAAAAATTTAAACAAGTCAAAAGAAGACAACCTATCGAAGTTTGAAGATTTTGTCATAGTAGATGAAGAAAAGCTAGAGCCTTCTTTAGAAATAGCACGAATGGAAGATGACACGGTAATGAAAGATGACACGGTAATGGAAGATGATACAGTAATGGAAGAGGATGAAGTGGAAGAGGCATTGGAAACTGAAGAAGTGCCAGAGGAAATTGAAGAAGATCTAGATATGGTAACAGAAGAGGATGAAGAGCCAGTTCCCCTTAAGGCACCAGCAGAAATGATGCCGCCAGTAGAAGGCAGCCTCGGGGCAGCTTTTACAAAGGATAGCCTTATCTATTCAAAAACCCTAGAGGAATGGACTGGTCACAATGGGATAGATATATTTGCAGAGGAAGGAATGGAGGTTAGAGCCGCCCTATCTGGCAAGGTTTCTGAAGTATACAAAGATGAGCTATGGGGAATAGTAGTATTAGTAGATAATGGAGACGGACTTATGACAAAATATTCAAATCTCTCTACAGATGAAACGATAGAAGAAGGGGCTAAGGTGAACAAAGGGGATGTAATAGGTAGGGTTGGAGGATCAGCTCCTATAGAGATGATGATGGAACCCCATTTACATTTTGAAGTGATTAAAGATGGGAAAAACGTAGACCCTGAAAACTATTTACCTGCCTTTAGCCATTCAAACTAACAGATATTTGTTCTAATAAGAAATTGGTGTGCATAAGTATTTACAAAGATTAAAAACCTAAAACTAATTCCAAAGGGGGTTAGACCCAAGTGAAAGATTATATTGAGGAAAGGGCATTGGAAATTGCAAAATACATAATAAGTGAGAAAGCTACCGTCCGACAAGCAGCCACTGTTTTTGGAGTATCCAAGAGCACGGTGCATAAAGATGTAACAGAACGTCTCCCTAAGATAAACCCTCTTATAGCAGCGATGGTCAAACAAGTCTTAGAAACAAATAAAGCTGAAAGACACATTAGAGGCGGTAAGGCAACTAAATTAAAATACAAAGCTGTAAACGATTAAATAGGTTCTTAAGGGTACTACCCTTAGGGACCTTTTGGTCTTTTTGGATTATATTTTAAATAATAAAGGGATTTATGGATTTATATAGAATTATTAATATGATATGATATATTATAGTAGATAATAAAGGGGGCAATTGTATATGGCTGCTTTCAGAACTGATTTGGGTATAGATTTAGGTACGGCGAGCATTTTAGTATATGCGAAGGGAAAAGGAATAGTTTTAAATGAACCTTCCGTAGTTGCTATAGATCAAAATACCAATAACTTTTTAGCTGTAGGAGAAGAGGCAAGGCAGATGTTAGGGCGAACTCCGGGGAATATAATAGCTTTAAGACCTATGAGAGACGGAGTCATTTCTAATTATCATATTACTGAGAGAATGTTAAAATACTTTTTTACTAAAGCTATGGGTAGAACGTTTTTTAAGCCGCGAGTTATAATATGTGTTCCTAGCGGCATCACTGAAGTAGAAAAAAGAGCAGTCCTTGAAGCTAGCAATAATGCTGGAGCTAGAAGGACATTTCTTATAGAAGAGCCTATTGCTGCAGCTATTGGTGCAGGAATAGACATAACAGAGCCTAATGGGAATATGATAATTGATATAGGTGGGGGTACTACAGATGTGGCTGTAATTTCCTTAGGAGGCATAGTTATATCTAGATCATTGAAGATTGCAGGGGATGAATGCGACGAGGCGATAGCTAGATATATAAGGAAGAAATACAATATGATGATAGGAGAAAGATCCGCAGAGGATTTGAAGATAAGTATAGGAACTGCATATCCAAGGGAAAAGGAAATCTCTATGGATGTAAGAGGACGAAACTTATTGACAGGTTTGCCTAAAAATATCAATATATCTTCTAATGAGATGTTGGAGGCTTTAGAAGAACCAGTATCCCAGATAGTAGAAACCGTTCATGCTGTATTGGAACGCACGCCGCCAGAATTAGCAGCAGATATTGGAAATAAAGGTATACTTATGACTGGTGGAGGGGCTTTACTATATGGTATCGATAAACTAATTACTAAAAATACAGGTATATCTACCTATATTGCTGATGATCCTATTGGCTCAGTGGCTATAGGGACAGGGAAAGCCCTAGATTGGGTAGATTTATTAGAGCATGATTTGGTAGATTCCGATTCCATTAGGATAAATGTTTAAAGTATATATTTAATATGCCGATAATAATTACTAGTATTTAATTTACAGGATTAAGGAAGGGGAATTTATGTGAACCGAGGATTATATATTAGCGCTACTTCATTAGCAGCCAATCAAAAAAAGTTGGATGTTCTATCTAATAATCTAGCCAATGTAAATACCACAGGCTTTAAAAAGGATATATCCTTAACTGAAACTTTCCCAGAAAAACTATTATCCAAAATAAATGGTGGGGAAACTAAGGCTAGATTAGAAGGAGAAAATCAAATAAATTATGAAACCGATGGTAGGGTTCATACGGCTAGTACAAATAATGGATATTTTGTAGTTAGTACACCTATGGGAGATAGCTATGTAAAGGAAATTCGTTTTGTTATAGATGATGAAGGATATTTAAGGACCTATTATAAAGACGACAAAGATGAATTAAAGACCGATTATGAAAATTATATTACTGATGGAAGTGGCAACCCTATTCAAGGCCAAGGCGGCAATTTAGAAGGATTGCTCCAAGGCATAGTATACTATCCTCCCTCTAATGTAATAGGAACTATGAATGCAGGAGTAAATTTTCAAAAGATAGTTACGGATTTTACTATGGGTGATATGATAGAAACAGGAGGTACTTTTGATTTAGCTTTAAATGGTCCAGGCTTTTTTAAGCTTATAGGAGAAGATGGGGATACCTATTATACAAGAGATGGATCTTTTGTAGTCAATGAAGAGGGGATCCTTACCACACTAAAGGGAGAAGCAGTCCAAGGAATGAATGGACCTATAACTATTAATGGTAATGATGTTTCAATAGGCACCAATGGTGCAGTAAAGGTAGATGGAAATGTGGTGGGGACCATAGACATAGTGGATTTAGAAAATAGGGAGTTTTTACGAAAGATTGGAGACAATCTGTATCAGATGGCAGAAAATGCAGAACCACAGGAGATCCCTTTTGAGGGAGAAGTACTACAAGGATATTTAGAAGGCTCTAATGTAAATGCTATTAAAGAAATGGTTGAGATGATAACCCTTCTTAGGGAATTTGAAACAGGACAAAAAGCCATAAGGGCACAGGATGAGATACTTGAGAAGGCTTCTAATGAAATAGGAAGAGTATAGGAGGGAAAAAAGATGAGAGCATTATGGACAGCTGCAACAGGCATGAGATCACAACAGCTTAATATTGATACTATTGCAAATAACTTATCTAATGTAAATACTACATCTTATAAGACAGGTAGAGCAGAGTTTAAAGATTTATTCTATACTACTTTGAAAAGAAGCAATATAGTAGATGAAGAGGGAAGACCAGTTAATTTGGAGGTAGGACATGGAGTTATGCCTACAGCTACCAAAAAGGACTTTAGGCCTGGTAGTTTTATGGAGACTAATAATACCTTTGATTTAGCCATTGATGGGGAAGGGTTCTTTGCAGTCGTATTACCCAATGATGAAGTGAGATACACTAGGGATGGCAGCTTTAAGCTAAGTGTAGATGATGATGAAAGCACCTTAGTTACTTCAGAAGGCTATAAGGTATTGTCCGAGGATGATGATGAAATAACTATTGAATCTGGATTAACTGATATTACTATAGATGATTTAGGATATATTACCGGAAGAGACGAGGACGGGGAATTAGTAGATTTAGGTAGGACAAAGCTAGTTAGATTTACCAATCAGGAGGGATTGTTAAGCGAAGGCTTAAACCTATATAGCAGTACAACTGCCTCTGGAGAAGAAATTCCTATAGAAGCTGAAGAAATGCAAAGCAAGGTAATACAAGGATATCTAGAATCTTCCAATGTTCAAATAGTGGATGAAATGGTAAAGATGATTACAGCTCAAAGAGCCTATGAGATCAATTCAAAGACTATACAAACTTCAGATGAAATGCTTCAATTAGCAAACAATTTGAAAAGATAGAGAGGCGTTTTAAATGGAAATAAATAATGATCCACGGATTTTACATAATAAAATAGAAAATATAAGTAATAATATAAGTAATAAGGGAAACCAAGATGATGAAGCCTTAAAAGAAGTCTGTAAAGAATTTGAGGCTATATTTCTACAGATGATGTTCAAGGAAATGGAAAAGACCGTGCCAGAAGGTGGATTAATTGAAAAGGGAATGGGCACTAAGGCATTTGAAGATATGTATATTGAAGAAATATCAAAGGAAATGTCTAAAAAAGATGAAGGATTAGGCATAGGAAAGATGATATATGAACAGTTTAAAAATGGTTATGTAAGTTTGTAGATGCAGTAGGGATAAGTCCCTACTGCATCAAAATTTTCATTTAATAGGGATTAAAAACTTCTTTAGCTGTAAATAATAAAGGCTAAAGGAGGGATTATATGAAGAAAAGGGCTCTATATACTTTTTGCGCTATTATATTTACCGTATTTACCCTTGGGTTTATTTTATCAAATTAAAGATTTACAAGAAAATAAAGAACCTGGATCTATCATCGGCCCAGGTTCTTTATTTTTAATTTACTTAAATATAGGATTTATTTGATAGGTGATATTTTTTCCATTAACAACAAATTCTATTGCATCTATTGCCTTAACACCTTTTGGATCTACTACTTTTCTATTATCATACTGAATATATCTAATTCCATCTTTTAAATTTGTTTTAGTACTGCTGCCGCCATGGACTACCCATATGCTTTTACCTTTCTCAGAGGTTTCTACTAAGATTTCATGAAGTAAATCTGCCTCTAATGGGTCTTTAAAACCTGCTGGTCCGAAGATTGGTGTAGGAAGCATTAGTATAATATGATCTTCTGTTGAATTATTTAAATCATCTTTCAACCATTTCCATTGTTCTGGATTTTGAGGTCTAATTCCACCTTTTGCACTATTTACATCTATAAAGAGTACATTTTTAAATTTCTTTTTAACATAGAAATCTGTTCCAGAATTTAATATTAACTCAGATTTAAGATTTTTTCTAAATTCAGGGCTTACTCCTCCAGCCATGAATATGCTGACATTATGAGCATTTGCTTTGTTTTGTATTTTACTAGATGCATTAAATCCTGCTATTTTATCTAAGTCTTTTGGTGCTTTTGTAATTATAAATGAAAAACCATCCTTTGCTTTTTCACTTTTAGTATTCTTATTATCTTTTAGTTTACTTGGAGTTGGAACCTTTACATTATCATAGGATATAGCATAGTTAGCATTTAAACCATCTAACAATATTTCACCAGAATGTTTTTTAGCACTATCGGTTTCAACTACATAGATTCTATCTAAAGTAATAGGATAAGCTACATTAGATGGAATACTTGCTTCAACATATTGCCAATCAGTAGAATCTAAAGATTTTGAGAAATCTAAAGTATATTCTTTTCCATTTTTATCTTT
The DNA here is from genome assembly GCA_002398845.1 of Firmicutes bacterium UBA4916. Lineage (GTDB taxonomy): Bacteria > Bacillota > Clostridia > Tissierellales > Tepidimicrobiaceae > Mt11. The sequence continues at coordinate 9,617 of DHBY01000034.1, forward strand.
AATAGTTCCTCTTAACCAACTACCATTGCCATCTTCTTTGACCCAAAGAGCCAACTTACTTGGTTTGCCTTCTAAAGCTAGTCCATCTTTACCTTTTGGAGAAAAGATTAAATAAGAGGCACGTGAAACATCACCTTGGGAGAAATCATATTGAAGTTTTACACTGTTATTACCTTGTTTAGCAAAAGAACTCAATTCAATATTTCCACCTACATACTCAGGATAAGTAGTAAATTTAAAGTTTTCAAGGTTTTCAAAATCCTCAACTAAAACTCCATTACTACCTACGGATACTAGAATATTCCCTAAGCCTTCACCTACTCGAAGAGTTATTGCACCGGAACCTACCTTCCCTGTACTATAGAAGGTCCCATCTTTAACATAGCCTAAATCATTGGTTACAGTCCATTCAATATCTTCAGGATAGACTTTTGCTTTAAACCCATCCTTATCTTTACCATAGATATCTCCAATGGCCCTTTGACCTTTAACGCCTACATTAAATCTATCCAATGGAAGGGAAATGTCTTTAATTGTATCTAAAACTTTTAAATCTATACTAGCAGTTAATCCTTCATAATTAGCAGTTACAGAAACATTACCAGAAGATTTTGCCTTTAGGGTGTTTCCATTAATTTCTCCTTCAACTCCTGTAAAACTATATGCTGCTTTGCTTTGGTCTACTTCTACAGGGTTATGATACTGATCATATCCTTTTATGGAAAACTTTCTTGAGGTATTAAGAAACATTTTTGTATCATCAGTATTAACCTTTATATAAGAAAGTTCACCTTTAGGTGCGTTAGAAAATACCCCTACACCATTGACTACCCTACGTTGTGTTCCATCAGAAGGTTTATTAACAACCTTTGCTACTTGTTCATCAACAGGCTTAACAGCCATGGTTGTAGAACCTCCACCATCAAGATTTATAGCATTGTATGCTCCTAAATCCTTAAGTATTGCTCCAAACATTTCTTGGCTTACCCCTTTATAGGAAGTACCTCTACCGTCTATGGTAGCTATAATAAGTTCTTTTTCATCTTTAGTTATGCCTATACCTGTTCTTGGCTGATCACCCTTTATATTATGATGGGTAGCAGTAGGCACACCATCTTTAAGTATTATACTGCCTCCACCAATTGCAAATTTAATATTTTCTAAATTTGGAGCAGTAGTCACATTTAGATTTACTATATCGCCAACATTAAAAAACTTTATAAGATTATCTTTATAGATGCCCCTGGCAGCTATTACATAGTTGTTTTCTGTTATATCCACAGGTTCTTTGCCTATACGTACATCTTTTACTACATTATCTTTTACTACTACTTCTACTAAATCATCATAAGAACTATTACCAGGAGATTTGGCACCCCAATACTTGTTGAATAAAGCAACTCCTTCAAAGTTTGGCTTTAACTTGTTTACCGTATTAATAATAACTGTTCCAGTAGTTTGAACAGAAGTGGCAGACATTTTTCTGTCTAAAAGAGTTATTTCAGCTTTATTTGAATCATCAATCAATAGGGTAGGCCAAGCATAAGCTTTTTCTACAGGAGATGAAATCATATTACCATCTTCGATAAAACCCCCTATAGGGGATGGTACAGGAGAGTAATCAAAAAAGTCCCCGTTAACTCCTGCTACAGCCTTGTTATTTGTTACCATATTGCTTACAGTATCCCTACTAGAGATACCTTTACTACTCATCAGACCTTTTATTTCTGCATATTCATTTGTTAAATCTACTCTGACAACATTGATATTCCACCAACCCTTAGATGTAAACTTTTTAGTATTTTCATACACAATTCCAGGGCCAAGATTTTCTGAGGACGTTTTCTCGTGTATAACATAAGGCATATTGACTGCGCTAGTGGCAAGGGATGGCAGAGCCCAAGTAATAATCGTACATAAAACTAGTAAATAGACTAAAAACTTTTTAAATGATTTTTTCAAAATTCTCACCTCTCCTTAACTAAAACCACAGGTTAATTTCTTCTTTGTTTTTTATTGCTGTAAGGATGTTATTTCTTGAGCCAGGTATTTTTTTATAGATATCTTCTAGGAGAATATGTATTTCTTCTCTTTTAGTTTGCTTGTCCACATAGCAGGGATTTTTAACTACGGGTATTTGAAATTTACTTACAGCATTTTTTATATCTTTTTCTGAAAGATATAAAAAAGGTCTTATTACATATAATTCTTTTTTTGTTAAAAAGGATTTGGGGGATAAGGTGTTGATCCTCCCTTCATAAAACATAGATAGGAAAAGAGTATCTACGGCATCATCGCCATGATGACCTAATGCAAGTTTGTTGAAACCTTTTTCTTTTAAAGCATTGTGGATAGCCCCTCTTCTCATATTTGCACAAAGAGAGCAAGGGCTTTTTTCCTTACGTACATCAAAGACAATATTCTTTATATTTGTTTTTTTAACATTAAAGGGTACATCTATATTTTTACAGTATTTTTCAATTGTTGATGCGTCAAATCCTTCAAAGCCTAAATCTATGGTAAAAGCTTCTAGCTGAAACTTTTCTGGACTAAAGTTTTGGTACAGTTTTAAAGCATATAAAAGCACCATACTATCCTTGCCTCCAGAAAGCCCAACCCCTATTTTATCATCATCTTTTATCATATCAAAATCCTGAATACATCTCCTAGTAAGCCCTAATATTCTTTTCATACTGGTCACCTTTCTAATTAAAATCCCCTTTTCTTAGATGCCCTAACTATTATTATATAATCCAAATATATCAATAGGGTTACAATTCCATTACAATACCTTGACATTTGGATTAATCAGTTATTTTACAAAAAAATAAAAAAATAAAGAAGGATTGAAATCTCAATCCTTCTTTTGTATATGGTCGGGGTGGAGGGATTCGAACCCCCGGCCCCATGGTCCCAAACCACGTGCGCTACCAAACTGCGCTACACCCCGCTAACCACCAACTACTATAGTATAAGGGATATGGAACATAAATGCAACATATCTATAGTAGACAAAAATAGGTTGTATAGGCTATATGGTATGATTATTAAAGAAATAATCATTATATCTCACTATATCTAATGATTTTAAAATAAACATTACTATTTTATAAAAGTAATTATGAATTTGAAAACTTTTTAGGATTATATCGTAGGGTTTCTTTCTATCTTCCTTAAAATTAATGAAGGATTTTCATATTTAGTATAGAATATATATAAATATATAATTAAGGGGGCTTAGTTTATGTGGAAATTATTCCAGGAAATTAAAAGGGAGATATTAGTAATAATTGTAGCTGCTATGCCTATTTCTGAGCTTAGAGGGGCTATTCCTTTGGGAATATCTTTAGGACTTAGTCCTATTCACAGCACGATTATTAGTGTTATAGGGAATATGGCAATTGTACCAATTTTATTAAAAATATTAAATCCAGTAATGAACTATTTTGAAAAAACAGTCCTTTTTTCAAAAACCGTTGGATGGGTAAAGAGAAGGACTCTAAAAAAGACTAAATCTACTATAAAAAAATATAGTTTACTGGGTCTTTTTATATTGGTGGCAATTCCTGTACCAACTACGGGAGCTTGGACAGGATGCGTTGCTGCAACCTTATTAAGACTTGATTATAAAAATGCTCTTATTGCAATTTTAGCTGGTGTATTAGTTGCAGGACTAATAGTCGCCACCATTAGTTATCAGGTTTTTTCCTTTTAAGACCCGAAATTCGTAAACTTGACTTAGATATTACATTATGTTAATATATGTATAAATTCATAAAAATCTTGATACCTTATCAAGAGCAGTGGAGGGAATGGGCCCGTTGAAACTCGGCAACCTGTAATAATACAAAGGTGCTAAATCCCACAGAATATTAATTCTGAAAGATGAGGTAAATATTAATTACCTTTTCCTTTTGGAATGGGTTTTTTTAATTTGTAGGCAAAGAATTTATATAAATTTAAGGAGGTCTTTTTAATGAAAAAATGGTTATTCACTTCTGAATCAGTTACAGAAGGCCATCCAGATAAGGTGTGTGATCAAATATCCGATGCTATTTTGGATGAAATATTAGCCAAAGATCCAGAAGCAAGAGTTGCCTGTGAAACAGCTGTTACAACAGGTTTGATATTAGTATCAGGGGAAATTACAACCAATTGTTACGTTGACATCCCTCATATAGCTAGAAAGACAGTAGAGGAAATTGGGTATACTAGGGCCAAATATGGCTTTGATGCAGATACTTGTGCTGTTCTTACATCCATAAATGAACAATCTCCCGATATAGCCCTTGGTGTAAACAAAGCATTGGAACATAGATCAAATGGAGAAGATAAATACGATGAAATTGGGGCAGGGGACCAAGGCATGATGTTTGGATATGCTTGTAATGAAACAGAAGAATTAATGCCTTTACCTATTTCATTAGCTCATGGATTAGCAAAAAGATTATCAGATGTAAGGAAAAATGGAACCCTAGACTATTTAAGACCAGATGGTAAAACTCAGGTTACTGTAGAATATCATGATGGGAAACCTGCTAGAATAGAAAATGTGGTAGTATCGACTCAACATAGTCCGGATGTAGATTTAGCTACAATAAAAAAAGATATTAAAGAATATGTTATTATGAAAGTAGTTCCTCATAATATGATAGATGAAAACACTAAATATTATGTAAATCCAACCGGCAGATTTGTAGTGGGCGGACCTATGGGAGATGCAGGGCTAACTGGAAGAAAGATAATAGTAGATACTTATGGTGGATATGGAAGACATGGAGGGGGAGCTTTCTCAGGAAAAGATCCAACAAAAGTTGATAGATCAGCTAGTTATGCAGCTAGATATGTAGCCAAAAATATTGTAGCAGCTGGAATAGCAGATAAATGTGAATTGGGACTTGCCTATGCCATTGGAGTAGCTAGACCATTATCCATATATGTAGATACCTTTGGTACTGGGAAAATTTCTGATGAAAAAATTCAAAAACTAGTCAACAAGTATTTTGACTTAAGACCAGCAGCAATAATAGACAAATTAGACCTAAGACGACCAATCTACAAAGCCACAGCTGCCTATGGACATTTTGGCAGAAAAGACTTAGACTTACCTTGGGAAAAAACAGACAAAGCAGAAATCTTGAAAAAAGAATTAGTTTAGACAATGCACGATGCACAATGCACAATTATAAATGACGAAAAAGTCAAAGAAGAAAATTCTTCTTTGGCTTTTTTTCATTTTTAGGACTTTTTTGAAGTCTCCTGATGAAAACCCATGACAATTCACAATTCAATACAATAGTAGGGGCGACCTTAGGTCGCCAGAAGACCATAGAGATAGACCCTAATAATTGTCCTTTGTCAATTTAAGCAGAGTACCAAAATTGTGTTTTTCAATTTTGTGTACATCGCTTAGTTTGTTTATCTAGTCAATTGAATAAAATTGTGAATTGTGCTTTGTGCATTGTGAATTACCCAAACTCCCTGTTTTTCCATTTCCTAATATTAGGTTAATATAAAATCACCTAGGGAATATGGAAGGCAGCCTTCCTATATGGGAGGAAATAAAATGTATGAAGATATAAGAAGTTTACTTATGTTAAGCAGAAATGGAGATGAAAAATCCAAAGAAACTTTATTACTTAAACTCAAGCCATTGATTATAAGTTCCATAAGAAGATATTACAATAGAATAGACCAATATGATGATTTAATCCAAGAAGGTTATGAAATAATACTTCTATGTATTGATGATTATGATAGGAAAAGGGAAGCCCATTTTTTAGGATATATAAAACTTAAGCTTAAATATCACTATCTTAATAAGCATAAAGAGAAACAATATCTTTCTTTAAATGAAACTATTAACGATAGTGATATAGAGATTATAGATTTAATTGAAGGAGAGGAAAAAGACCCCATAGATATAGTTACTCAAAGGGAAGAATCCAAGGGATTAATGGAATCCTTTAGTACCCTTTCTTTAAGGCAAAGAGAAGTCCTAGTAGAATATTATATTAACAATCTTTCCATAGGAGAAATAGCTGATAAATTAAAAATATCCTATAGAACCGTAGTTAATACAAAAACCAACGGAATAAATAAATTAAAAAATGCAATAGTAAAATAACTCACATTCTTCTATATAAGAAGTAGAAGGAGGTGATAAAATGGCAGTCGTAGATATTAAGGAAAGCGTAAGATTAAAGCTAGAACTAGATGGAGGAATGAATGGGGACAAACAAATAGTAAAATCTAAAATTTTCTCAAAAGTTAAACCTACAGTAGAATCTGAAAATCTATATGGAGCAGCAAAATCCTTGGCAAGTCTTCAAACTTTACCATTAACTAAAGTGAAAAGGCTAGAGGAAATCCAACTTGTAGAAGAATAGTTGGAGATTTAAATTAAACTTAAAAGGAGGTGATTAGGTGAACAAATCAAAATTAGAAATGGAGTTTAAGGATGCAGAAGGCAAAAAGTTTAGCCTAAGTATAGATGAACCACGAGAAGATATAACAGAAGAAGAAATAAGAACGGCAATGGATGATATAGTTGCAAAGAACATATTCTACACCACTGGCGGAGATATAGTAGCCCCTGTAGGAGCAAGGGTTATTACCACAACAGTAGAAGAATTAGAAATTTAGATTAAGTTGACAAAATGGTGCCAGGCACCAAAAGGAGGAAGTGATGGAAGAGATATATACTCATATAGCCAATTTAGGCTTTCCCATAGTTATATCCATCTATCTATTAGTTAGAATAGAAGGAAAGTTAAATCAATTGACAGAAAGCATAAATGAGCTATCTAAGGCTATAGCTGGTATGAAATAGGGGAAATCCCCTTCTTGACACGGAACATGCGTTCTGTTATAATAAGTCAAGGAGGGGATTTTTTATGGAATTAGAGGAAATATTATATGAAGAATTGATTGCATTCCTTCCAGCATATCTAACATTAAAAGGTAATTGCACAATATTATATACAAACTCTGGAGGAATATATGAATTTGAAAAGACCACAAAGACTGTGCTGTGTCAGTTAAGTAAGTATTATTTAATGGATTTACAAGCTACAAAAAAATATTATGGGGATATATTAGGATTGAAAAATCTAGTACCAATTCCTTTTAATAAGGAATACATATTTATTCCCGTAAAGATAAGGAAACCCCTATGTAAAAATGACGGCTCTATGGGTTATGTAAGTATTAATCATATTAAAAAAATAACCGAGTCCAATGGGAAAACTTTAATTCACCTAACCAACCACGAAAAAATAGAATCTTTAAGCTCCATTGAAACTGTCAATAGACATATTAAAAATGGCTGCATAGTTAAAAAACTATATGAGGAAAGACATAATGCCAATTCAATTAACGAATATGATTTTTATGAAGAATACGACAAACCAGCAACTAAGGGAGATATAGCAATACTAATAAATGAGATACTTAGAATAAAGAGCGCAATAAGATAGTTAAGTTATGATATAATAATACCTAACAATAATGGTAGAGGAGAATCGCTTTGTTGACTTTGGAAGGTATGGTAGAAGATATTATATTTAGGAATGAAAACAATTTATATACGGTTGCTACATTGAATACTCAGGATGGAAAAGCTACTATTGTAGGATATATACCTTTTATAAATATAGGAGAAACTATAAGAGCCGAAGGAGAGTGGATTTATCACCCTAGTTATGGTGAGCAGCTGGAGATTTCAAATGTATCTTTGGTAGTTCCATCCACCTTAAATGGAATTGAAAAATATCTATCCTCAGGATTAATTCCCCATATTGGTCCTAAGACAGCAAAGAGGATAGTAGAGAAATTTGGATTAGACTCACTAGATATAATCCAATATAATCCAGAAAGATTAAAAGAAATAGATGGAATAGGAGATAAAAAGTTAAAAAAAATAGTAGAAGCCTTTGAAGAACAGGGAGATTTAAGAAATATTATGGTGTTCCTACAGCAGTATGGCATAACTGCTAATTATGGCATGAGAATATATAAGAAATACGGGAAAGACACCATAAATATAATTAAAGAAAATCCCTATAGGCTTTCGGAGGATATCTTTGGCATAGGCTTTAAAACTGCAGATAAGATTGCACAAAACATGGGCATTAGCCTCTTATCTCCTTATAGGATAGAGGGAGGCATTAGATTTATTATAAATAAATATGCAGGTAATGGTCACAGCTATGTACCAAAAGAAGAACTAATTCAAAGTACTTCAGAATTATTGGGGGTAGAAAATACTTTAATCGAAGAATCTATAAGAGATTTGGCGGTGAAAGGTGTTATACATATTTTAAATATAGAAGAAGATATTCTAGTCTACTATACCCCTTTTCATATAGCAGAAAATAATGTTAGTAGAAAAGTAGTAGAACTATCCCGAGTAGAGCTTAAAAATTTTGAAATAGACATAGACAAGGCTATACAGACCATCGAAGGAAAAGATGGGATTAATTTTGCAAAGAAACAAAGAGAGGCAATCAAAGAATCTATAGAAAATGGAATGGTAGTAATCACTGGTGGACCAGGGACAGGGAAGACTACCACCATCAACGCCATAATTCAAATATTTGAAGACCAAGGTTTGACCGTTAATTTAGCAGCTCCTACAGGAAGGGCTGCCAAAAGGATGACTGAAACTACAGGAAAAGAGGCTAAAACCATCCATAGACTTTTGGAATATTCCTATATGGAAGAGGAGATGGCCTTTGGTTTAGATGAAGATAATCCTTTGGAAACAGATTTACTTATAATAGATGAAGCTTCTATGATAGATATACTATTAATGAATAGTCTGTTAAAAGCCATAGTACCAGGTACCAGATTAATTCTCGTAGGGGATGTGGATCAGCTGCCATCAGTAGGAGCAGGAAATGTATTAGAAGATATAATTAAATCAGGAGTAGTAAAGGTAGTAAAACTAGATGAAATATTTCGTCAAGCAGAGGAAAGTATGATTGTAGTTAATGCCCATAGAATCAACAAGGGAGAATTTCCATTTTTAAACGAAAAGGGAAAGGACTTTTATTTTATAAGAGAAAATAATCCTAATGGTATAGTAAATACTATATTGGATCTATGCAAAGAAAGATTACCTAACTATTATGGAGTAGATCCTCTTAGGGATATACAGGTATTGACTCCTATGAAAAAAGGCGATGTAGGGATTAATGCATTGAACAAGCATTTGCAAAATATATTAAACCCAAAAGCCTATGGCAAAGTAGAAAAAACCATAGGGGATGAACTATACCGAGTAGGGGATAAGGTAATGCAGATAAAAAACAACTATACTACAGAGTGGGAAATAATAAAAGATGGTACTGTTTATGAAAAAGGTGAAGGAGTATTTAATGGAGACTTTGGATTTATTATGGATATAGATGATGATAATAGAATTATGAAAATTCTTTTTGATGATGAAAAGGAGGTAGAATACAATTTCAATCAATTAGATGAGTTGAAACTATCCTATGCTACCACAGTCCATAAAAGCCAAGGTTCCGAATTTCCTGTAGTGGTAATGCCTATATATTGGGGGCCTCCTATGCTGCTTACGAGAAACCTATTATATACTGCTATTACAAGGGCCAAAAAATTAGTAGTATTAGTAGGAGAAGAAAGATATCTAAGGACAATGATTGCCAACAATAGAATTACAAAGAGATATTCCAGTTTAGATTATAAAATAAGGAATATACTTACTATTTTTTAAGGGGGATGGCATCGGATGGCAATGGGATACGCTAAGAGCATCAAAAATATTTTATTTCCCGAAGAGCATATATGCTCATTTTGTAGAGAAAATATGGCAAAGCCCCTTAGTTATATTTGTCCAAGCTGTATGGAATTAGTTGAGGTTTTAAATAGAGAAGTAAATTTAAATCTACCCCATGTAGAAAAAGTTTATTATTCTGTTTTATATAATAGATTTATTAGAGAAAAAGTCCACGCTTTTAAATTTCAAGGAAAGACTTATCTATATAAGCCTTTTGGAGAAATTCTTATAGATACCATAGAGGCAAATGGCTTAAAAAGTAAAATAGAAGCTATAATCTTTGTCCCAATACATAGGAGAAAAAAGGCCTTAAGAGGATATAATCAATCAGAATTGTTAGCTTTTTATGTGGCTAAGGCATTGAATATGCCTTTATTAAAGGGGCATCTCATAAAAACCAAATGGACTTTTGAGCAAAATAAGTTGGGAAAAATTGAAAGGAAAATCAATCTAAAAGATTCTTTTAAAGCAGTGAATATAGAAGACTTTAAAGGTAAAGAAATCCTATTAATTGACGATATAATTACTACGGGGGCTACTATGGAGGAATGTGCCAAAGTTCTTGTGGAAAATGGAGCAAAGAAAGTATACGGGCTAGCCCTTACTTCTAGCATTAAACTTTAAAGAGGTGATTATATGGATATCAGAAACTGTACCCGTTGTGGGAAAATATATGCTTATGATGGATTTAATATTTGTCTTAAATGCAGACGGGAAGACGAAGATGATTTTGAAATAGTTAAGGAATATATTAATGAAAACCCTGGTGCAACTATATCGGAGGTTTCAGAAGCAACTGAGATTGACTCTAAAAAGATTATTGAATTTTTAAGACAGGGAAGACTTGAGATAAAAGATGAAAACAATATAATCCTTAAATGTGAAAGATGTGGAGCATCCATTAAGACAGGACGTTTTTGTGATAAATGCGTACTTGAAATGCAGAGAGAATTTAAACAATCCATTGGCGGTGGTGTAGACCCTAAGAATATACGAGATGGAAAGATGAAGGAAAGAATTAAAATTACTGATAAATATAGGAATAGAGAATAAACGAAAAATAACTAAAGTATCATCCCATTTTACCGATAATAATATAGAATACGGGGAAATGGGGTGTTTTTTTATGAAAATAAATAAAACTGATATGGTACTGAAGGTATATAACAATATGGGGCATAAACCAGTGGATGAAAACAAAAATAGAATTGGAAAAGATAAAATAGAGTTTTCAAAAAGCGCTAGGGAGTATCAATTTGCAATAAACAAATTGAAAGAGACACCAGAGATGAGGATGGAAAAGGTAAATAAGCTAAAAGAAGAAATAAAGTCGGGGAATTATAAAGTAGAGGGTAAAAAAATAGTTGAAAAAATTTATGAAAATGTAAACTTTGATAAAAGGATATAATGAGGTGGCAAAATGGTTTTTAAAGAAGAACTAATGGAAACATTAAAAAAAGAATTAGAAATACTATATGTTTTGAAAGAGCTTACCTACGAAAAAACTAATATTATTATAAATAATGAAGTAGAAAAATTAGAAGAGATAAATAATAAGGAAGAAGAACTAGTAAATAGGATGACCACAGTAGAAGAACAGAGATTAAAACTTATGGATAGTTGGGGAATAGATGTGGGCACTACTATATCTGAAATCATAGAAAAGATTCCAGAAGGGAAAGAAGAACTAACAGAAATAGGAGAAGAATTGGTTAAATCCTTAGTCGATATTCAAGAAAAAAATCAAATCAATAGTGGGCTTATTAACGATAATTTGGAGTGGTTAGATTTTAATATGAATTTAATTTTAAATACACAAGCCTCTACTACCTATGGAAAGGAAAATAAAAAGACTGCAGCTAATAATAATTTGTTTGATAGGAAGGTGTAATTATGAGCTTTGGAGGACTATATATTTCCATATCGGGAATATATGCAAATAAAAAATCTTTAGATACGATATCTCATAATATATCAAATGTAAACAACCCAAACTATGTAAGACAAAGGGTAACCCATGCAGAAAGGAGATACTCTACTACAGGAGATTTAAAATTGCAGACAGGTACTGGGGTCAATGTTCAGGAAATAAGGCAAATAAGAGATGAATTTTTAGATATAAAATTGAGAAGAGAAATGGCAACCTTTGGGTACTACAATGCTAAATCAGAAATACTAGGCGAAGTAGAGGATATATTTGATGGAGGATTTCAAGAGGTAATGGATGATTTTTGGAATGGCTGGACAGAGCTATCCAAAGAACCAGATAGTTTAACTATAAGAGGACTTCTCCACGAAAATGCCACAGCCTTTACAACCACAGTAAATCATATGAGTACCCAACTAGATAATCTTCAATATAATTTAAATAAAGAAATGTTAAATAAAACTGAAGAAGTAAATAAAACTTTAAAGGATATATCAGGCTTAAATAAAAGCATTAAATTAGCGGAAAGCTATGGAGAAAATATTTCAGCCAATGATTATAGGGACAGTCGTAATGCAGCATTAGATAGATTATCCCAGCTAATACCCATAACTCATTATGAAAACAAATATGGAGAAGAAGTGGTATCCCTCCATGGCAAGGACCTTGTTAATGGAGACTATCTTAATCCTATTGAAGTTAGATTAAATGATAAAGGCCATGGGGAAATTTACTGGTCAGATACAGGAGAACCTATGGATTTAAAAGGATTAGGCGAATTAGGTGGATATATTGATGCTAGAGATAAATCAGTAGTGGAATATAAGGACAGATTGAATATAATGGTTAAGACTATAGCTAATAAGATTAATGAAATACATATAACCGGTGTAGGATTGGACAACACCTCGGTATTAAAATTTTTTGAATTTGACGTAAACGATAAAAATAATATTGCAGCTAATATAAAAGTAAATCCAGAATTAAAGGATTTCAATAAAATTGCAGCATCGAAAACAGGAGATAAGGGAGATGGAGAAATAGCAAAAGCTATTTTAGATTTGCGGGAGAAAACCATATTTGGGAAATATAATTTTGAAGATCCAAATAAAATTACAGAACCTGGTACTATAACTGCGGACGGATTCTACAGAGATTTAATCTTAAACCTTGGTCTAGAAAGAGAACAGGCAAGAAGTATGGCAGAAAATCAAACTATGTTAATAAGACAAATAGATGAAAGAAGAAAAGAAATATCCTCCGTATCCTTAGACGAAGAAATGGCAGATATGCTAAAATATCAACACTCTTACATAGCCAACTCTAGAGTAATAAATGCTATAGATGAAATGATGGACCAAGTAATCAATAGGATGGGAGTAGTGGGAAGATAGTTAGACAATTCACAATTGTAGGGGCGACCTTTGGTCGCCCGCATGGAAAGGAATGATAAAATGGATGGATTTAATACGGCAGTAAAAGGTTTACTTGCTAGCCAAAGATCCTTGTACATAACTAATCATAATATTAGTAATGTAAATAACAAAGGCTACTCTAGACAACAGGGTGCTCAAAGGGCTACAACCCCCTTTTCAATACCAGGGGTAGGCTTTTTAGGCACAGGTACGGAAATTTATGATGTATCACGAGTTAGGGATTCTTATGTAGATTTTAAATATTGGAATGAAAATGCACCAAAAGGTGAATGGGAAGTAAAAAAGGATACTTTATTAGAAATAGAAAAGCTATTTGGAGAACCATCAAAGAGTAGCTTTAGACAATATATGGATGATTTTTATGCAGCTCTAGAAACTATGAGCAATAACCCTTCTGATTTTTCTTATAGGGAGCCAGTTAAGGAAAACGCCTTAGCCCTTACTAAACATATAAATGAATCAGCAGTAAGGCTAGAAGAACTAAAAAAGGAAATGGAATTTACTATAGATGCAAAGGTAAAAAATATAAATAGTATAGCAAATCAAATTGCCTCTTTAAATAGACAAATATATTCTAATGAAATAGATGGAAGAACCGCCAACGACCTAAGGGATAGACGTGATCTATTAGTAGATGAGCTATCCAAAATAGTCAATGTAAAGGTAGATGAATCCAAGGACGGTAAATATAGGGTAAATGTAAGCGGGGTAGCCTTAGTAGACCATATTTACGTAAATGAAGTAAAACTAACTAAGGATAAAACAGGACTAAAATGGAGCAATGATTCTAGTGTAAATTTAAAATCAGGAGAACTAAAAGGATTATTAGATTTATATGCTGGAGATGGAGAAAACAGCAGCTATAGGGGCATACCATATTATCAAAATAGGCTAAATGATTTTGCTTATAGATTTGCAAAGATGTTTAATGATCAGCATAAGAAGGGGTACATACTTGAAGGCGGTCAAGGGGCAAACTTCTTTGTAATCTCAGATGATAAAAATCCAGCTGCTACTGTAACTGTATCAAAAGATATATTAGATAATTTAAATAATATAGCAGCAGGTGGAAAGAGTGGAGATGCAGAAGATAATGGGAACTTATTGGAATTGCTAAGATTAAGAGATACAGGTAAATTACTAGATGAAGATGGTAATCCAATTAGTCAGGGAACTCCAGATGATTTTCTAAAATCCATCATATCTAATCTAGCAGTAGATAGCATGCAGGGAAAAAGAATGGACAGTTCCCAAACTGTAATACTTAAAAATATACAATCAAGAAGAGACTCCATATCAGGTGTATCCTATGATGAAGAAATGTCAGACATGGTAAGATTCCAACACGCTTATATAGCCTCAGCCAGAATGATAACCACTATGGATACCATTATGGATGTAACTATAAATAGACTAGGATTGGTAGGAAGATAGTTTGCCAATTGACAATGGACAATTAAAAACAAAAACAATTGTAGGGGCGACCTTTGGTCGCCCGATAATGACCCTAATAATTGTGAATTGAATGGAAGGGTGATAAAATGAGAGTTACAAATAATATGCTTGTAAACAATATGGTATATAATTTAAATCAAAATTTAAAAACTTTAGAAATGCTCCAATACCAAAAAGCGACAGGTAAAAAGTTTAGGGTACCATCAGATGACCCTATAGGGGTGAGCAAATCTTTAAAATTTAATACAGATATATCAAAACTAAAACAATATGAAAGAAACGCCAAGGACGCTATGTCTTGGATGACGGATACAGAAGCTGCTTTAGGAGAAATAGGTGCAGTATTACATAGAGC
>DHBY01000034.1:24930-25564 GCA_002398845.1 Firmicutes bacterium UBA4916
AATTATAATATTCCTTTAACTATGAAAGATAAGGATGAGGAGCCAAAGGAAACAAAGGAGATATTTGAATATAATGTAGGGGTTTCGGAAAGGGTTAAGGTGAATACTCTTGGTGGAAAGGTATTTGGTGTAGCCAAGTATGATGAAAATGAAAATCTTCTTGGTCCACCAGACTACAATTCTAATGTAAAATCTGGTGATAAACCCTACTTAATAGCAGTATTTGAAGAGTTATCAACTGCATTAGATGGTGGCGAAGTAGATAAAATCCAAAAAGCCATAGGAAATGTCCAAAAAAGTCATGAACAAGTTCTATCCGTAAGAGCCGAAGTAGGAGCTAAGATGAATAGATTAGAACTAACACAAAATAAACTAGAAAAGCAAATACTTAGTGTAAAGGAATTACTATCCTATAACGAAGATGTTGATTTAGCTGAAATTTCTATGCA
The DNA here is from genome assembly GCA_002398845.1 of Firmicutes bacterium UBA4916. Lineage (GTDB taxonomy): Bacteria > Bacillota > Clostridia > Tissierellales > Tepidimicrobiaceae > Mt11. Next base: position 25,380 of record DHBY01000034.1, read on the forward strand.
AATATCCACAGCACAAAATGTATATGTATCAAGCCTAATGACAGGGGCTAAAATTATCCAGCCAACTTTGGTTGAATTCTTAAGATAGTTAGGTAATTGACGATTGACAATTGATAATTGTAGGGGCGACCTTTGGTCGCCTTGAATCTTCGGCAGAAAGAGGTGGTAAATATGAAACTAATTAC
>DHBY01000034.1:25839-31824 GCA_002398845.1 Firmicutes bacterium UBA4916
TGGCTTCAAGCAATAGAAAATCCAGAATTGACTTTTGTAATAATAAATCCTTTTTTTGTATACCCTAATTATGATATAACTATACCAGAAACAGCACAAAAAAAATTAGAAATACAGGACAAAAAGGATTTAATTATCTATTCAATAGTAGTAGTCCCCAAAGACATTGAAAAGATGACGGCAAATCTAATTGGACCAATAATAATCAATACTAAAGAGATGATAGGAAAACAAGTAATATTAGATGATGATAGATATTCGACAAAACATTATATCTTTCAGCAAAACATAAATGCTAGGAGTGTGTAATTATGTTAATACTTTCAAGAAAAAAAGACGAGTCTATTATCATAAACGGAGATATTAGGATAAAAGTATTGGAAATTGAAGAAGGAAAGGTCCGCATTGGCATAGAAGCTCCCAAGGATGTTGATATTTTTCGGGAAGAACTATATAAAAGTATACAAGAGGAAAATATGGAGGCATCAAAAACTAATATAGATATTACTGAAATGAAAGAATTTTTGAAGAAAAACAAGTAGAATAGGGGGAGCTAATTGTGACAGAAATTGAGTGCAGTATTGAAGAATTTTATAGCAATGACTATTGGAAGATATTAGTTGTAGATGATGATAAATATGTACATGTAATGGTAAAAGAGATTATGAAGGACTTTAAATTTGAGGACAAGCCTTTTAAGATTTTAGATGCTTATTCTAGCATAGAAGCCTTGAATATCCTGGCAAAAAACAAGGATATAGCTTTAATACTTTTAGATGTATTTATCCAATATGAAAATGTAGGACTTAAATTAACAAAATATATAAGAGAGGTCATTGGAAATAGAGCAGCTAGAATAGTTTTGATGACCAGCAATAATAACCATAGATTACAAGAAGAAGCCATATTAAACTATGATATAAATGGATATGAGGAAAAAACAGAACTACTAGCAAAGAAGTTATATGCCATAGTAGTTTCATCCCTTCGTTCATATAGGGATATTATACATATAAATAACAATAAAAGGGCTATGGAGCAAGTAGTAGATTCATCCAGCAAGCTATTTAAGAAGGATTCTTTACAAAACTTTATCTCATCTAGCCTATGCTATATTAATTCCATTATCAACTTATGCGAGGAAAGAGAGTCCTGCAATTCAAATTCTTTCGCAGCTCTTAGATCATTTGATGAAAAAGCCTTTCATATTGTATTAGGTTATGGTAAATATGAAAACGATATTAACAAAAAGATTAAGGATTCCGTATCCAAGGACGACTTCCTATTAGTAAAAAAAGCCCTTAGATTGAAAGACCATATTATAATTGATAATAGATATATTTCATACTATAATAGCTCTAACGGAATAGAGGGAATTATATTAATTGAAACAAATGGAGCAATAGAACATATAGATATAGAATTGTTAAACGTTTTCCATAAGAATATATCTGCTGCCTTTGAAAGCCTATGTTTAAATAAGGAAATAGAAGAAACCCAAAAGGAAATACTATATATCCTAGGAGAAGTAACAGAAGCACATTCCGAAGAAACTGGAAATCATGTAAAAAGAGTGTCTAAATATAGTAATATTTTAGCAAAGAAATATGGACTATCCAATAGGGACATCATGCTTATCACAATGGCAGCTCCTATTCATGATATAGGAAAGGTAGCTATACCAGATGATATATTGATGAAACCAGGAAAACTTACCCCAAAAGAATTTGAAATAGTAAAAACCCATACCACCATAGGATATGATTTACTAAAAGCTTCTAATAGAGATGTATTAAAATCAGCAGCCATCATAGCATATGAGCACCACGAAAGATATAACGGCAAAGGTTACCCCCAAGGTCTAAAAGGAGAAGAAATCAACATATTTGGTAGAATAGTAGCAGTAGCCGATGTTTTTGATGCCTTAGGTTCTCCAAGAGTATACAAAAAAGCTTGGATAATAGAAGATACACTAGAATATTTTAGACAAGAAAGAGGCAAACACTTTGACCCCAAATTAGTAGATATACTATTCGACAATTTAGACGAATTTATTGAAATAAAAGAAAAATTTTCCGATGAAAGTGCTAAAGATAAGGCAGGGGCTGAAGAGAAATGATGCACCAGGGATAGTTTTTTTTGCAATCAATGGTGCATAAGTAGAGCTAGAAATAGAAATATATTATTAAGAAAAACCTTAATTGGAAATTTATAAATCCATTATTTTATTTTAAGCTGGAGAAAACCTCCAGCTTAAAACATCTTCTACCACTACTTTCTTTATTTTTCAACCTTTTTAAAAAGAAATATAAATATATCATTAGATTTTTCTGTCCCGCATAATAGAAATTTTTCATTTCTTATGATCTTAGCATATAATAACTCCAGCAATTTTGGGATTTTGTAATTATTATATTGCAAACAGGGTATTTTAATCTATAAGTTATTTTTCAATTAAAAAGAAGGAATTTACTGATTTTTGCAGAACTGAATACATATAATTAATTTTGGGGGTGCAAATAATTATTAAAAAAAAGTTTTTGTTTTCAATATCTTGGTTCCTTTTAGGAATGCTATGTTTTTTTATCTCTCAACCATTGCTAAGGTTTCCATTATTGAAATGGATTCAAGGAACTACAGAGTTTACTATCTGGAGCATATCTTATCCAATATTGTTGATGATCTCCATTGCTTTGTCCGCTGGAATATTTGAAGAAGGGTTTAGATTTATCTTTAAACAGTTTCTTGTTCGACCAAAGGAATCGGTATTTTCGCAGCCAATACTCTTTGGTCTTGGACATGGGTTTATGGAAGTTCTCGTACTTTTTATTCCTAATATTAGTCAAATAATTATTATGGGAACCTTATCAATAGCCATAATTGAGAGAGTGATTGCTATTATAGCACATATGTTTTTTACTATTATTGTATGGAATGGATTTCAAAGAAATAAAAAAGCACAGTATCTTATCCTAGGGATTTTAGCACATGGTTTACTAGATTCAGTGGCATTAATTGCACCTTCTCTAGGATTAAGTATATGGATGGTAGAAGGCATTTTTGTTTTATTTGATGTTGTAGGAATTGCTTATATTATCCATTCTAAAAAATATTATTTGGAGGGAAGTCTATGAAATTAAGGGGAAAAACTTGGTTGTTGGCTTTATTATTTTTAGTATGTGTATTTACCTTATCTGCTTGCGGAAAAAGTAAATCATCCAGTAAATTTGATCAGAAGAAGGTAGAAGAATTAGCCACAAGTGTTGTTGATATGGTAAACAAAGGGGATGCTGAAAATATTAAAGAACTTTGTAATGAACAGATGAAACAAGCTTTTACAGATGATGTATTGAATCAAGTATTTGACACAGTAAAACAGTTCGGAGAATATAAAGAAGTTTCCAAAATTGATGTAACAGAAATTGAAGATAAAGCTTCAAAGAAACCTATTGCAGTTGCAGTAATAAAAGCAAAATACACTGATAAAAGGGCAATTTATACAATTTCATTCGATACAGATATGAAACTTGCAGGATTATATATAAAGTAATTTTATGGCACAAGCTGAAGGAAAACTCTCAGCTTTAATTTTGTAAATGGCACAAGGGGAACTAAATTACTTTGTAGATGAATTTTTTCACACCATTATAATAGGTCAAGAAGATTTATTAATAGGATTAAGTGAAAAAATAGAACTTATAGATATGGGCTACAAAAAAATAAAGAATGATTCTAATATCGAAACTAAAGATGAATTGAATATAATGTTTATATTAATTCAAGATAATTATTTTAGTTTAGATACAAAAGGAATAACAGTTAAAGATATTATGAATGTATCAGGATATTCTGATGTAACCGTAAGAAGAAAACTAAAATTGCTGGAGGATAAGGGGCTAGTGAAGAGAATTAAATCCAATCCTTTAATCTATGTTTTACCAGATGGATATTTGAAAAGTTAAACATGCACCAGGTGCAGTCTTGCATTAAAAGTTTTTAATTTATTATAAAGGAGGATAAATCATGGATATAGCGGCATTATCAATGGGGCTAAGCCAGATGAAAGTAGCTCAAGAGGCTAGTGTGTCTGTACTAAAAATGGCTATGGATAGTATGAAAGTGCAAAGTGTTGATTTGACAAAGATGCTTGAGGTTAATACAAAAATGATGGAACAATCAGTCAATCCTTATATTGGAGGAAATATAGATATTAGTTTATAAGCTAAAGGAAATCTCTAGCTTATAATATGTTTTTAAAAATTTGAAATTTGGATAGAATCATACAAAAGATAGTTTTAAGGGTTGGAGGGATAAATTAATGAGAAAAGAGGCAAGTTTAGAACAATGGAGAGAATTATATGATGTGGCTATTGAAATAAAAGAACTAGAGCCATGGAAATATCTATGGGATATGGATGTTATTACAATAATACCATCAAGACTTAAAGAACCTATCTACTGCAGCATAATGGGTAGAGGTGGGGGATTCTTTGGAGTAGGAAGCTATTTTGGATTTAAAGCAATAAATAATTTCTATAAGATGGCCGAAAATAATAATATTCCTCAAGAACAGATGATAAGGTACCAAGATGATAATATCATTATGTGCTATTTTGGGAGTAGAGAAGAATTGACCAATAAGGAATTAAAGCTTATTAAAGATTTAGGGCTAAAATTCCGTGGCAAAAATAATTGGATTTATTTTCACTCATTTAAAAAAGGCTATATGCCATTTGTGCTAGATGAAGAAGAAGTTATTAGGGAAACAGAAGTATTGCAGCATTTATATATGTCCCTTAAAGCTTTTATTGAACATGGACTAAAAGTAGATTTTGAAAACGGAATGTCTTTGGTTCGTACTTATGATGATGATGAAGAATTATGGCTAAACTTTGAGGCACCTATTCCTTTACATCCTGAGCCTTATCCAGAAATAATTTTACAGGATGATTTGCTTATAGCAAAGCTAAATAAGCAAAAAACTATTAATGATAGTATAGAAATAGATATAATTTACTTAAATGCAGTTGTAAATGATAAAAAATATGATAGGCCAGTTAATCCAAGGATATGTATCATAGCTAGCAGGACCAATGGCATGATAATAGATCAATCTATGCTTTCGCCAGATGATGATGAAATACAGGCAATCTTTAATATGGTAGTTAATTATATCTCTAACATTGGGAAACCCAAAACTATTTTCGTTAGAGATGAATATATTATGAGCATTTTAAAAAACCTGTGCGAAAGAATCAACATTGAATTAAAAATAAAAGGCAGATTAAAAGTTGTTGATAATTTTGTGAAAGAATTTGCTAACTTTGGGATATAAATGTAGTGGGAATAGTTATTTTTGCACCAATTGTGGAAATATGGAGGCACAAAAAGAACTGTTCCCTTTGCAGTATTATGATGACACAGGAGAACCGTCCCCCTGTGTCTTTAATATTCCTTATCTATTGTTATAATGCAGTTGTATTGTGGGCTATCCTTTTTTATTGTATTTACAATATCATTTTGAATACTTTCTTCTGTAATATCTTTACTTAATTTACTACCATCTATAACAATGTCAAATATGAGATTTTTTTTACTTCCTTCACCAACTATTCTAAAATCATGCATAGATTTTATTATTGGGGTATCTTTGATTATTTCTTCAACTTCATTTCTAGTTTTTACAATTTCTTTTGTATCTATAGAAATAGGGTCCATATGAATCACTAAATGCAATTCCAATTTTTCACTAAGTTGTCTTTCTGCCTTATCAATTACTTCGTGAATAGTCATTACATTGATATTAGCAGGGAATTCAGCATGGATTGAGGCCATAGTTCTTCCAGGACCATAGTTGTGAACAATTAAATCGTGGACACCAGTTATATATTCATATGAAAGTACACCATTTTTTATGGAATCTATAAGTTCTTTACTAGGAGCTTCGCCAATCAAAGGGCTGATAGTTTCTTTTATTAGCTTAAA
>DHBY01000039.1 GCA_002398845.1 Firmicutes bacterium UBA4916
ATCTTTTTGTAATGAGTAACCTCCAAGTATGTTTTCTTCTAATAATTTTTGATTTATCTTATCAGCATCTACAGAGCTTGTTATAGCAAATTCTTCAAAGAAAGGTTTATTAAATAATGGTTTATAATCTCCAGATTTAGTTATTTGATTAAATGCATAATGAGCTTTTTGTGTCGATTGCAATGCTACTTCTCTTAAACCTTTTTTACCTAAAGTAACAAGATATACTGCAGCTGCTAATGTATTTATTCCTTCATTTGAGCAGATGTTGGATGTTGCTTTTTCTCTTCTGATATGTTGTTCTCTTGCTTGTAATGTTAATACAAAAGCCCTCTTTCCATCAACATCTACGGTTTCTCCAACAATTCTTCCTGGCATTTTCCTCATATAGGATTTTTTCGTTGCCATGAATCCAAGATATGGTCCACCAAATGCAAGTGGAATACCTAATGACTGCCCTTCTCCTACTACAATATCTGCACCTAAGGATCCTGGTGATTTAAGAATTCCTAGAGATATCGGATCAACGCATGTTATTAGTAAAGTCTTCTTTTGGCTGTGAGCTATTTTTTCGATGGCTTCTATATCTTCAATTGCACCAAAGAAGTTTGGACTTTGAACTATAACAGCGGCTGTCTTATCGTCTACATATTTCTTTAATTCATCAAGATTTGTTGTCCCTTCTTCATCTTCAACTTCAACTAATTCTATACCTTGAAGATGAGTATAGGTCTTTAAAACTCTCCTATAATCAGGATTAACAGTTTTGGATATAACTATCTTATCTTTTCTAGTTATATTAGATGCCATAAATGCAGCTTCTGCAATTGCTGTACCTCCGTCATATAATGAAGCGTTGGATACATCCATGCCTGTTAAATTACATATAAGAGTTTGATACTCAAATATGTATTGTAATGTACCTTGACTTATTTCTGCTTGATATGGAGTATAGGATGTATAGAACTCGCTTCTAGAAATAATATGTCCTATTATTGAAGGTATATAGTGATCATAAGCTCCAGCTCCCAAAAAACATGTTAAATCATTTATTGTTTTATTACTTTGTGATAATTTTGTCATATAATTCGCTACTTCTAGCTCTGACATTGATGATTTGAGGTTTAGTTCTCTGTTTAATTTTACATCTTTAGGTATGTCGCTAAATAAATCTTCTACTGAATCAACTCCTATAGTCTTAAGCATCCTCTTTTCATCATCATTGGTATTTGGGATGTAAGGATACATAATTAAGCCTCCTCATCTAAGAATTTCTCATATTCCTCACTTGTCATTAAATCATCTAATTGAGATTTGTCTGTTATTTCAATTTTAATCATCCAGTTTTCATATGGATCTTGATTTAATAGTGCTGGATCATCAAGTAATTCTTCATTTATTTCGATAACTTTTCCGTCTACTGGCATATAAATATCTGCTGCTGCCTTTACTGATTCTACAGCTGAAAAAGTTTCTTCTTTAGCAATTTCATCATCAACTTCTGGTAATTCTACATATACGATATCTCCTAAAGAATCTTGTGCATAATCAGCTACTCCTACATAAGCCTCTTCTCCATCGACTTTAATCCATTCGTGATCTTCTGTATAATATAATCCTTTTACAACCTTCATTATTTAGCCCTCCTTATTATCTTTTATAAAATTTTTTACTAATTATTTTTGCCTTTACAGGCTTATTTCTAATCATTATATCAATTTCATTACCCATTTCTGTTTCATTTATATCTATTAAAGCATTTCCTATGCTTTTCTTTAGAGTTGGTGACATATACCCAGTAGTTACATAACCAATTTTTTTGCCATTTTTATATACTTCATAATTTTCCCTTGGTATGCCTCTTCCAACCATTTCAAATCCAGCAACTTTTCGAGTTAATCCTGCTTCCCATTGTTTATTTAAGGCATCTTTTCCAATAAAATCAGATTCTTTATTTAATTTAACGAAAAATTTAAATCCACCTTCTAATGGTGTAACCTCTTTAGAGATTTCATGACCATATAAAGGTAATGCTGCTTCAAATCTAAGGGTATCTCTACATCCTAAACCTGTAGGTTTGATTCCATTTTCTTTTCCTGCTTCTAATACCTTATTCCAAACTGCTACTATACCATCTGCACATGTGTAGATTTCAAACCCATCTTCACCAGTATATCCAGTTCTTGAGATCATACAATTTACTCCCGCAATGTCAACATTTCTCTTTAGATGAAATGCATCAATTGCTGATAAATCTGTTTTAGTAAGTTTTTGAAGAATATTTTGGGCTTCTGGTCCTTGAAGTGCCACTTCCCCTACTTGATCAGATATGTTTTCAATGTCAACATTGAAATCTTTTTTGTTATCAATAATCCATTTGAAGTCTTTATCTATATTAGCTGCATTTACAACAAGAAGATATTCTTCACTGGTATATCGATAAACTAAAAGGTCATCTACTACCCCCCCATCAGGATAGCACATAATTGTATAGACTACTTGATTGTCTACCATCTTTGAAATGTCATTTGTAAGTAAATGATCTAAATAATTTACAGCCTCCTTACCTTTAAAGACTATTTCTCCCATGTGAGATACATCAAATAATCCAGCTTTATTCCTTACTGCTTCATGTTCTGCGATTAAACCTTCGTATTGTACTGGAAGGAACCACCCTGCATAATCAACAATTTTTCCTCCAAGCTTTACATGTTCATCGTAAAGTGGGGTTTTCTTTGCTACCATTTTACCACTCCTTCCTAAATTTTATCTATACTATGATACCCTAAAAATCACTATTCTAAACAATTTTATTTTTGCTTAAAAAGAGGATTTTTAAAAGTCCCATCGAATTTATTATACAAGAGGAGGGATAATAATGCAATACCGTTATTACACTAAAGATAATTTAAAAATATCTGCATTGGGATTTGGATGTATGCGTTTGCCTATTTTAAACAATGATTCAGGCCTAATAGATGAAGAAAAAGCAACTAATATGATTAGATATGCTATTGATAATGGAGTAAACTATATTGACACTGCATACCCTTATCATAAGGGCAATAGCGAGGCTTTTGTTGGAAAAGTATTAAAGGATGGTTATAGACAAAAGGTCTATTTAGCTACAAAATCACCAGTATGGCTTATTGAATCCTATGAAGAATTTGAAAAATATTTAGATGAACAGCTAAAAAGATTGGACACTGATTATATTGATTTTTATCTTCTTCATTCCTTAAGTAAAAAAACTTGGGAAAATGCCAAAGAATTAAATGTTCTACATTTTCTTAATGAAGCTAAAAGGAAAGGTAAAATTAAATATGCTGGTTTTTCCTTCCATGATCAAATCCATGTTTTCAAAGATATAGTAGACTCTTATCCTTGGGATTTTTGTCAAATGCAATTGAATTATATGGATAGAGACTATCAAGCAGGTTTAGAAGGATTAAAGTATGCTAAAGAAAAAGGGCTATCCGTTGTAGTTATGGAGCCAATCAAAGGCGGCAAGTTATCTCATGCCTCTAAAGAAATCCAGGATATATGGGATAAAAACTATATTAAAAGAACTCCATCTGAATGGGCTTTAAGATGGCTATATAACTTTGAAGAAATATCTGTTGTCTTAAGTGGTATGAACACAATGGAGCATGTGGTTGAAAACATAAAAACTGCATCAGAAGGGTCAGCTAATTCATTAAAACAGGAAGAGCTAAAATTGATTGATGAAGTAACAAAAATTTATAAGGAAAAAATTAAAGTTGGTTGTACTGGCTGTGAATACTGTTTACCTTGTCCAAATGGCGTATCCATACCAGATATATTTGAACTTTATAACAATGCCTCTGTATATGGTACAAAAGAGCAGTCTATGAATACTTATAATAGATTAATTGAACTTGAAAAAGATGCTAGCCATTGTGTAGAATGTGGTCATTGTAAAGAATTATGTCCTCAACATTTAGATATTATCAATTCTTTAAAAGATGCAAATTGTTCTTTAAGTAGATAATCACATTCATAGAGGGAACTATGAAAATAGTTCCCCTTTTATCCACTTTATCCACATTATCCACATCCACAAGTGGATAACTTATGTAAACTTAATATTTTGCATAAAAAAGCATCTTTATGATGATATATTTTACATAATATTTATATATCCACAAGGTTTTACTTTATCCACAAAAGTTATCCACATTAATAATTGTAACCGCCTTCCACTTCACTAAAGTATTTCATAATTCCCGTATATATAGCCCAGGCTACCTTGTCTTGGTATTTATCAGATATAAGCAACTTTTCCTCTTGTGGATTAGACAAAAATCCGCATTCTACAAGGACAGAGGGTATATTTATTTCTTTTAACAAATATACATCATCTCTTTCTTGGGGGACTCTATGATTGTTTTTGTCTAATACATTTCTTAATTCATCTTGAATATTATTTGCTAATTTCATACTTTCATTGCAGCCATTTTTATAAAATGTCTGTGCACCATAATACCTAGATTCCCCAAAGCTATTTAAGTGAATTGTTATAAATACATTACATTTACTAACCTCAATTATTTCTTTTCTTTTAAGAAGGTCTTCTTTTTTCATTTCTTTAATGGTTTTTGAGCTTTCTGTATATAAGCCTTCTTGAGTATCCCTTGTTATAGCTGCTATGCCTCCACCTTGCTCTATAAGCCTCTTAAGTTTTAACCCTATTTTTAAATTTATTTCATCCTCTTTTACTCCTGTCACACCTACAGCTCCAGGATCAACACCACCATGGCCTGGGTCAATTCCTATTACTTTATTGGTAATATTTATATAGGATACAGGCATTGAATTATTTTTAAATAATACTAACAATAGTAAAATTATTAATAATAAAATAAAAAGTAAAAAGTTATATAGATATTTCTTCTTCACATAAATAACTTTCATCAAATCCCCCCCTATAGAAATATATTGCTGCAATTATTGTCCATATTCCTATATTTAAAAAAACAATAACTTGCCAAAAAGGTGCCAGGCACCTTTTTGGCAAGTTATTGTATATAAAAAAGCACTGGGTTTTCCAGTGCTTTTGTTTTATCTCTTTGAAAATTGTGGGGCTCTTCTTGCTTTCTTTAAGCCGTACTTTTTTCTTTCTTTCATTCTAGGATCTCTTGTTAAATAGCCTGCTTTTTTAAGTACAGGTTTTAATTCTTCGCTAGAACTTATTAATGCTCTTGATATACCATGTCTAATAGCTCCAGCTTGACCTGTAAATCCGCCGCCTTCTACAGTTACAAAAACATCGTATTTATCTATAGTATCTGTTATAGTTAATGGTGCTTTAACAACAGCTTTCAATGTATCATAATCAAAATATTCTTCAATATCTCTTTTATTTATTGTAATGTTTCCAGAACCAGGAAGTAACCTAACTCTTGCCACTGAGGTCTTCCTTCTTCCAGTTCCTATATATTGTACATTAGCCACTTACAGTCCTCCTTTCTTAAAGTGCAACTAAAATTCATACACTTCTGGTTGTTGAGCTTCGTGATTGTGTTCAGGTCCACTATATACTTTCAATTTCTTGAACATTTGTCTTCCTAAGCTGCTCTTTGGAAGCATTCCTTTGACAGCTAATTGGATAGCTTTTTCTGGTTTTTCGTCTAGCATTTTTTCATAGGATATTGACTTTAATCCGCCTGGATATCCTGTATGATATTTATATTGTTTTTGCTCTAACTTTTTCCCAGTTAATTTTATTTTATCTGCATTTATTATTATTACATAATCCCCAGTATCTACATGAGGGGTATATATAGGTTTATGTTTTCCTCTTAATATAGTAGCAACTTCTGTAGCTAATCTACCTAGTACTTTACCTTCTGCATCTATTACATACCATTTTCTTTCAATTTCATTTGGTTTAGCCATATAGCTCTTCATCATTTTCCCTCCTTATTCCAGCGTTGAGTTGATAAAAAGTTCCGGGGCTTTTCAAACACTCTTATATATTCTAATACAAGGTAATATCAATGTCAAGACGTATTTTAATCAGTAATAAACTTTTTCTAAATAAAGGCCTTGGGGTGGTGCAGTAGGTCCCGAAACTTCTCTATTTTTTGAAGATATAATATAGGGAACACTGCTAGATTTAATTTTGCCTCTACCTACATCAACCAAAGTGCCTACTATTATTCTTACCATATTATATAAAAATCCATTCCCTTCAATAGAAAATACTATTAAATCTTCCTTTTTATATAAGGACACATCGTTAATAGTCCTAATGGTTGACTTTACATTACTATTTGAAGCCATAAAAGAGGTAAAATCATGGGTACCTATAAGAAATTTAATGGCATTTTCCATTTCCCCATAGTCCAAAGGATAGGATAGATGATATGCAAAGTTTCTATATAAAGGGCTTCTGATTTGACTATTATAGATTAGATATTTATACCTTTTGCCTAGGGCATCATATCTAGCGTGGAAATTTTCATTTACTTTTTCTGAATCTACTATGGCTATATCTCTAGGTAATTTACTATTTAATGCAAACTTAAACTTGTCTTCGGGTATTTTAGATTTGGTAATAAAATTTGCTACTTGCCCTTTGGCATGAACTCCACTATCAGTCCTACCTGAACCAATTAAATTTATATTTTCACCTGTAACTAACTTAATTGCCTTCTCTATTTCTCCTTGAATACTATTTCCTTTATTTTGTTTTTGCCACCCTATATAGTTGGTCCCCTCATATTCGATCGTAAGCTTAATATTTGCCATATTATCCCTCTTATATATATCTAGTAGATACAATAAATCCAAAGAATATACCCATTATACTAATTGCTAATATGTCTTGTTTATTCAATTTTAATTCATTTAGTCTAGTTCTGTTTTCTCCGCCTCTATAACATCTTGCTTCCATAGCAATGGCTAATTCATCTGCTCTTCTAAATGCATTGATAAATAAAGGTACTAGTAAGGGTACCAAATTCTTTGCTCTATTTATTACATTCCCAGATTCGAAATCCGCTCCTCTTGCCATTTGTGCTTTCATAATCTTATCTGTTTCCTCTAGTAAAGTAGGAATAAACCTCAAAGCTATAGTCATCATCATTGCTAATTCATGGGCTGGAAGCCCAATCTTTTTAAATGGAGATAATAGTTTTTCTATTCCATCTGTAAGGGATATAGGTGATGTAGTAAGAGTAAGTAAAGAAGTTCCAGTAATTAAAAATATCAATCTTAATGCCATGAATGTAGCTTGGCTCAGACCTTCTTTAGTTATGGATAAAGGTCCTATTTTAAACAGCACTTCCCCCTTAGTAAAAAATACATTTATTATAAAGGTAATGCTTATTATCAAGGCAAGGGGCTTTAATCCTTTTAGCACGAATTTTAAGGGTATGTCAGATATTTTAATAGAAAAAAGTATAAAGCCTAAAATAAATATATATGGAAAAAATGAGTCTATAAAGAATAATGAGGTAATGAACATAATTATTATTAATATTTTAATCCTTGGATCTAATTTATGAACAAATGTGTCTCCAGGGAAATATTGTCCTATTGTAATATCCTTAAGCATTTCCTTTTCTCCTTAAATAATTTATTAACTCTTCTTTTGCTTCTTCTACAGTCAATATATCATCTCTTACTTGGTTACCTTTACGTTTGTACGCCCTCATAAAAGATGTGATTTGAGGTATCCCTAAGCCTAATTCTTCCAACTTCTCAGCTTGTTCAAATATTTCTCTAGTCTTTCCTTCCATAGCTACTTTGCCTTTATGCATTACTATTATTCTATTTACTAATTTTGCAATATCCTCCATACTATGGGATACCAAAATTATAGTTATGCCTTCTTCTTCGTATAGCTTTTGTATTTTTCCTAATATCTCATCTCTCCCCCTAGGATCTAGTCCTGCTGTGGGCTCGTCTAATACCAATACTTTTGGTTTCATAGCTAATACTCCTGCTATTGCAACTCTTCTTTTTTGTCCTCCACTTAATTCAAAAGGGGATCTATCCTTTAAAGCCTCAAAGTTTAATCCTACTAATTCCATAGCCTTCTTAACCCTTCTATGTATCTCTTCCTCTCCTAATCCTAGATTCTTGGCTCCAAAGGCTATATCCTTATATATTGTTTCTTCGAATAGCTGATGTTCAGGGTATTGAAACACCAATCCTACTTTTTGCCTAACCTCTTTTAAATTTGCACCTTTAGATGTTATATCTATTCCATCGACTATTATCTTTCCTGAAGTTGGTTTTATAAGTCCATTTAGATGTTGAACTAAAGTAGATTTTCCTGAACCCGTGTGACCTATTAATCCAACAAAGTCTCCCTCTTCAATGTTTAAATTAATATTATCTAATGCCTTTTTTTCAAAGGGGGTATTAGGATTGTATATATAGTTTAAATTCTCTGTTTTTATGATCATAGGGCTTTCACCAGTTCCTCCACAGTCAATATGTCTTGAGGTACATTAATACCTTCTTTCCTTAATTCATAAGCTAATTCTGTCACTTGCGGCACATCTAATCCAAGCTTTTTAACTTTTTCAACTTGACTAAATATTTCTCTTGGTGTGCCTTCCATAACAATTTGTCCTTGTTCCATTATAAGTATCCTATCTGCTTCGACAGCTTCATCCATGTAATGAGTTATATGAACTATTGTCTTTTTTTCTTCTTTGTTTAGTTTTTTTATAGTATTTATTATTTCGACTCGACCAATAGGATCTAGCATAGCTGTTGGCTCATCTAGTATTATACATTCTGGTTTCATAGCTAAGATACCAGCTATTGCCACCCTTTGTTTTTGGCCTCCTGAAAGTAAATGGGGTGCATGTTTTTTATATTCTGTCATGTCAACTATTCTTAAGGCATCATCTACTCTTTGTCTAATTTCTAAAGGAGGAACTCCTTGATTTTCTGGACCAAAAGCTACATCTTCTTCCACAATGGTTGCTACAATTTGATTGTCTGGATTTTGAAAAACCATTCCTGCTGTTTCCCTTATATCCCATATTTTTTCTTCATCTCTTGTATTCATACCATTTACATATACATTACCCTTAGTAGGCAATAATAATCCATTCATTAATTTAGCTAGTGTAGATTTGCCTGAGCCATTGTGGCCAAGGATTACTAGATATTCCCCTTTTTTGACAGATATATTCACATTATTTATTGCCAATAGTTGATTATTTCCTTCTATGGAATTATATTCATAGCTTAAGTTTTCCATCCTTATCATATCTTGTGCCATTTTTAATCCCCTAACTTTTAGTTATTCCCATAATATAATATAACACAAGGTTATTCAATTGACAATGCACAATGCACAATTACTAGGGTCTATCTTTAAGGTCTTTTGCTCTTAATTGTGCACTGTGAACTGTGAATTGAAAAAAGGAGACCAAAGGTCTCCCCTACTTAATCCCCTAATCTTTATACTAATTCTAAAATAGCCATTTCTGAACCGTCTCCCCTACGGGGACCCATCTTCAATACTCTTGTATATCCACCATTTCTATCAGAATATTTTGGTGCTATTTCTTCAAATAACTTCGTTACAACATCTTCACTATATATATATGATAATGCTTGCCTTCTTGCGTGTAAATCTCCTCTTTTACCAAGAGTGATCATTCTTTCAGCTATTCTTTGCGTTTCTTTTGCTCTAGTAACAGTGGTTTCTATTCTACCATGTTCTAATAAGCTTGTAACTTGATTTCTAAGCATCGCTTTTCTATGATCTGTACGGCGGCCAAGTTTCCTCAATGTAGCCATATATTTCCCTCCTTCATGCCTTGCTACTCATCACTTTTTCTTAAAGCCAATTCTAATTCAGAAAGTTTCCTTTGAACTTCCTCAAGGGACTTTTTACCAAGGTTTCTTACCTTCATCATGTCTTCTTCTGTTTTTTGAGTTAGTTCATCTACTGTATTGATGCCTGCTCTTTTTAAACAATTATAACTTCTTACTGAAAGGTCTAATTCTTCTACTGTCATCTCTAATACTTTCTCTTTTTTATCTTCTTCTTTTTCTACCATTATTTCTACATCATTTACATGATCTGTTAATCCAATAAATAGATTCAAATGTTCTGTAAGTATCTTAGCTCCTAAGGAAGTCGCTTCATCAGGCTTCATAGTACCATTTGTCCATACTTCAAGGGTTAATTTATCATAATCCGTTATTTGCCCTACCCTTGTATTTTCAACTAAAAAGTTTACCTTTCTAACAGGGGTAAATGATGAATCTATAGGGATAACGCCAACTGGTTGGCCTTCTTTTTTATTCTTTTCGGCAACGCTATAGCCTCTACCATTTATTATCTCTAATTCCATATATAGTTTCCCATCTTCATTAATGGTAGCTATATAATGGTCTTTATTTAAGATTTCCACATCTGGACCAGTAATAATATCTCCTGCAGTTATTACTTGTGGCCCTTCAGCTTCTAATCTTAAAGTTACAGGTTCATCAGAATACAATTTAGCTGCTATACCCTTAATATTTAATATTATCTCAGGAACATCTTCTAATGCACCTGGTACTGTTGAAAATTCATGTAATACGCCTTGAATTTTTATGGAAGATATAGCGGCTCCTGGTAATGATGATAACAATACTCGCCTTAGGCTATTTCCCAAGGTAGTACCATATCCCCTTTCTAAAGGTTCTACGACAAATTTCCCATAAGTGTTGTCTTCACTCACTTCAATAATCTCTATTCTTGGCTTTTCAATTTCTATCATTAACATTAACCCTCCTTATATATAGTATTATCAAAGGACGAGGGCAACTGATTCTATTATAGATATTATTATTTAGAATACAACTCAACTATCAAGTGTTCTTCTATTGGAATATCAATGTCTTCTCTAGCTGGCTCAGCTACAATTCTACCCTTCAATTCTTCAGGACTAACGTCTAACCATCTAACAGTATTGCCCCTATGATCTTCTACAAACTCTTTAAATTTAGGGCTATTTTTGCTTTTGTTCTTAACTTCTATAACATCTCCAACCTTTAAAATTGATGATGGTATATCAGTTTTGCTCCCATTTACTTCAAAATGGCCGTGGGTAACAAGTTGTCTTGCTTCAGCTCTTGATACAGCAAATCCCATTCTATATACTACATTATCCAATCTTAATTCTAATAATTTTAATAAATTTTCACCTGCAATACCATGCATTCTATCAGCCATATCAAAATACTTTCTCATTTGAGATTCTTGTATTCCATAAAACCTACGTACCTTTTGTTTTTCTCTTAACTGTAATCCATACTCAGTTACTTTTTTTCTTGATTGTCCATGTTGTCCTGGAGCATAATTTCTTTTTGAAACAGGGCATTTATCTGTGTAACATTTATCTCCTTTTAAATATAACTTCTGTCCTTCTCTACGACATAACCTACATACTGGTCCTGTATATCTTGCCATCTATTCACACCTCCTATATTAAACTCTTCTACGTTTTGGTGGTCTACACCCATTATGTGGAATTGGAGTAACATCCTTGATTAAATTCACTTCTAGCCCTGTTGCTTGAAGAGACCTAATAGCTGCCTCTCTGCCTGAACCTGGCCCTTTAACATATACCTCAACACTCTTTAGTCCATGTTCCATAGCTTTCTTTGCTGCTTCTTCTGCTGCTTGTTGTGCTGCAAAAGGAGTAGATTTTCTTGAGCCTTTAAATCCTAATTGTCCAGCACTTGCCCAGGATAGAACATTTCCTTGTAAATCCGTTAGAGTTACCATAGTGTTGTTAAATGTTGATGCGATATGAGCTTGACCTCTTTCAATATTTTTACGTTCTTTTCTTCTAACGCGAGTAGTTTTTCCTTTTTTAGCTGCCACTTAGCTTCCCTCCTTTATCTACTTCTTACCTTTTTTGCCAACCAATCTCTTAGGACCTTTTCTTGTTCTTGCATTAGTTTTTGTTCTTTGTCCTCTTGTTGGAAGTCCTCTTCTATGTCTCATTCCTCTATAGCAATTAATTTCTCTTAATCTCTTTAAATTTAATGCCACATCTCTTCTTAAATCCCCTTCAACGTGGTAATTATCGATTATCGCTCTTATAGCATTAACTTCTGCTTCTGTTAGATCCTTTACTCTGGTATTTTGATCTACACCGGCTTGTTTTAGTATTTCATTTGATCTTGATCTACCTATTCCATAAATATAAGTTAGACCAATTTCAACTCTTTTGTCTCTTGGTAAGTCAACACCTGCAATTCTGGCCATTAATATTTACACCTCCCAATTATCTTAATCCATATCAATAAGCAGCCGCGTTTTCGTTCATACTTATATTAAGCTTCAAATTTCTGCTATTAACCTTGTCTTTGTTTATGCTTAGGGTTTTCACAAATTACCATTACTTTCCCTTTTCTTCGAATGATCTTGCACTTTTCACACATCTTCTTAACTGATGGTCTTACCTTCATTTAAATCCCTCCTATGCTACTTGTTTCGCCAGGTTATTCTGCCCCTTGTTAAATCATAAGGTGACAATTCAACTGTTACTTTATCTCCAGGAAGTATCCTAATGTAGTTCATTCTTAACTTTCCAGAAATATGGGCCAATATTTCATGGCCATTTTCTAGCTTTACTTTGAATATCGCATTTGGTAAGGCATCAATTACTGTGCCCCCCACTTCAATAACATCCTTTTTAGACATCCAGTTATCGAACCTCCTATTTTACATTTTTAAAAGCTTTTATTGAAAGGTTCTAACAATTTTCTAATATAAGCATTATTTATTTTTATACTGTTATCTAGCTTATATTTTAACTCTGGTAATACTGTATTATAAACTGTCAAATGTTTTACCTTTTTTTTCTTGGGATTATCTAGCTTTCTTAAATTTCCGTCTACAATTAAAACATGGTCATCATCGATAACAGTTAGCACCAAGAAAATATTACCTTTATCTCTACCAGCCCTCGACTTAACCACCTGTCCAACGGTTATGTCGTTAGTTGAATCCATAAGTTCACCTCTCTACTGGTATAATCATCTTTTTTAATATACTTGAGAAAGGCTCATGCCTTTCTCCTAGATATCTACTGCAGTGCTTCTACTATTTCTTCAAAAAGAAGATCTATTGGCTTCGCACCATCTACATTTAATATTAACCCTTTTCCCGTATAATAATCAATTAAAGGCTTAGTTTGCTTTAAATATACTTCAATTCTTTTTTCTACTGTTTCTTTCGTATCATCGTCTCTTTGTAATAATTGTCCACCACAAATATCACAAACACCTTCTTTTTTGGAAGGGTTAAACTTAATATGATAGGTTGCACCGCAGTCCTTACATATTCTTCTTCCAATGGCTCTTTCAATTAATACTTCTTTTCCTACATCTATGTTTATTACTTTGTCTAATTTTACAGACATTTGGCTTAATTCTCTATCTAAAGCTTCACCTTGGTTAACTGTCCTTGGAAATCCATCTAAGAGAAATCCTTCTTTGCAGTCATCTTCTGTAAGCCTATCCTTAACGATAGCTATAACTAAATCATCGGGAACTAATAAACCTTTATCCATATATTTCTTGGCACCTTTGCCTAATTCTGTTCCCATCTTTATATTCGATCTAAATATATCCCCTGTGGATATATGAGGAATACTATATTTTTTAACTATAGCTGATGCTTGAGTACCTTTGCCTGCACCAGGAGGCCCAAGTAAAATTAATCTCATCAAAATCATCTCCTATAGCTTACTTCAAGAAACCCTTATAATGTCTCATTAACATTTGTGATTCAATTTGTTTTACAGTTTCCAATGCTACCCCAACTACGATTATTATAGCAGTCCCACCAAAGTTTATATTTAATTTAAATAGATGAGATAAAAGAATTGGTAGTGATGCAATAAGCGCAAGGGATATAGCTCCTACAAAGGTTATTCTCGATATAACTTTATTTAAATAATCTGTAGTAGGTCTGCCAGGTCTAATTCCTGGAATAAATCCACCATATTGTTGTAAGTTCTTAGAATATTCAACTGTGTTGAATTGAATAGCTGTATAAAAGTATGTGAAGAATATAATTAAAAGTATATTTAGGATTGAATAAATCCATATTCCTACACTACCTTGAACAGTTAAATACTTAGTTACCCATGCTGATGGTTCTTTGTTAATAAACAATGCAATTGTTTGTGGAAAAGCAAGTAATGATGTAGAAAATATTACTGGAATAACTCCAGCCATAGATACCTTTAAAGGTATATGAGTACTTTGACCACCATACATTTTTCTTCCTACAACTCTTTTTGCATATTGTACCGGTACTCTTCTTTCGCCTTCCTGTAAAGCTACTACTATCGCTATTATAATAAGAGCTATAACTAAAAATACAATTAGTTTTATTATGCTTAATGCTCCAACTCTTATTAACTCTATGGATTTTATAATCTCAGAAGGAAGCCTTGATATTATACCTACAAATATAATAAGAGAAATACCGTTGCCAATACCTCTATCTGTAATAAGATCTCCTAACCAGATTAGAAATGATGTACCAGCTATTAGAGATACTATTATTATAGTGTTTTGTAAAAATCCCTCTGCTACAACCGCTTGTTGGAAAAATCCTTTAGTCATTGCTATTGATTGTATTGCTGCTAATATTAAGGCTCCATATTTTGTCCATTGAGCCATTTTCTTTCTACCTTCTTCACCCTCTTTAGCTATCTCCTCAAGTCTTGGAATAGCTATTGTAAGAAGTTGAATAATAATAGATGAAGTAACATATGGATATATATTCAATGCGAATATACTAAAGTTACTAAACGTTCCTCCTGCCATTAAATCAAGAAATTCTAATACTCCTGCTTGCCCCACTTCAAACATCTGTTTAATAACTTCCTTATTCATGTATGGCACTGGAATACTTGCTCCTAATCTAATTACCAATAGCATTAATATAGTAAAGATGATTTTCTTTCTAATATCCGGTATCTTCCAGGCATTCCTCAAGGTTGACAGCATTTATATCACCTCTACCTTTCCTCCTGCAGCCTCAATCTTTTCAGCAGCAGTTTTGCTGAATTTATGGGCTTTCACAGTGAGTTTTTTATTTATATCTCCATCCCCCAATACTTTTATTCCATCTATAGTTTTCCCTCTTTTAATAATACCTTGGTTTATTAAAAGTTCTGGAGTAATTACAGTGTTATCTTCAAATCTATTTAAATCTTCAACATTTATAATAGCATATTCCTTTGCGAATATGTTTGTAAATCCACGCTTTGGCATTCTTCTGACTAATGGCATTTGGCCTCCTTCAAAACCCGGCCTTACTCCTCCGCCAGTTCTTGAATTTTGTCCATCATGGCCTCTGCCAGAAGTTTTCCCATGACCTGAGCCAGTACCCCTGCCAACTCTTTTGGATTTTTTTACTCCTCCTCCAACTTGTGGTCTTAAATCATTTAGTTTCATAGGTACACCTCCTCTAACAATTATTCTATTACTTCAACCATGTAGTCTACTAGAGCTATCATACCTCTGATTTGAGGGGTATCTTCTTTTTCCACTACTTGGCCAATCTTTCTAAGTCCAAGAGCTTCAATAGTTTTTCTATGCTTTTCTGGTTTTCCAATATTACTCTTAACCAGTTTAATTTTTAACTTAGCCATTAAACTCCCCCCTAACCTAATATTTCATCTACTGTTTTTCCTCTTAATTTAGCAACTTCTTCTGCCTTTTTTAAATTTTTTAAAGCGTCCATTGCTGCATTAACTACATTTCTTGGATTATTTGAACCTAAAGATTTTGTCCTAATATCCTTAATACCTGCTAACTCGCATATAGCACGCACAGGTCCACCAGCGATAACTCCTGTACCTTCTTTAGATTGTTTAAGCAAAACTCTTCCTGCTCCAAACTCACCAATTATCTCATGAGGTATTGTAGTTCCTACAAGGGGAACTTCTATAATATGCTTTTTAGCATCCTGAATTGCTTTTCTAATAGCTTCTGGTACTTCAAGAGCCTTTGCCATACCTACACCTACATGACCATTTTCATCTCCAACTACTACAAGTGCACTAAATCTAAAGTTTCTACCACCTTTTACAACTTTAGCTACACGATTGATGCTAACAACCCTTTCTTTTAAATCTAATTCATTAGGATCTATATATGAACGTTCCATTTGTTCGCCTCCTTCGCTTAAAATTTAAGCCCAGCTTCACGAGCTCCTTCAGCAAGTTCTTTTATTCTTCCATGATAGATGTATCCGCCCCTATCAAATACTACTTCTTTAATCCCTTTATCTAGGGCTTTTTTCCCAACTATTTCACCAACAAGTTTTGCCGCTTCTTTGTTGTGAGTTGAGGATAGTTTTTCCTTTAATTCATTATCTAATGTTGAAGCCGAAACTATTGTTTGGCCTGCAATATCATCTATGATTTGTGCATATATATTGGCGTTACTTCTAAACACGTTTAATCTTGGTCTTTCAGGAGTTCCATAAATTTTTTGTCTGACCCTTTCATGCCTATTATTTCTCATTTCATTCTTATTAACTTTTTTTAGCAACCCTATTCACTCCCTTCTACTTACCAGTCTTACCAACCTTACGTCTTACAACTTCGTCAGTATATCTGATTCCTTTACCTTTATAAGGTTCTGGTTTTCTAAAGTCTCTAATTACAGCAGCATAATTGCCAACTTGTTGTTTGTTTATACCTTTAATGATTATTTGATTTGCTTGTGGTACTTCTATTTCTAGTCCTTCTGGATCTTCTAGCTCTATTGGATGAGAAAATCCTAGTGTTAATATTAGTTTTTTACCTTGTTTTTGTGCTCTATATCCTGTACCTTGAATTTCTAGAGTCTTTGAGTAACCATTTATTACTCCTTCTATCATGTTAGCAATTAATGTTCTTGTTAAACCATGTAATGATTTATGCCTTTTGTTCTCAGTTGGACGATTAACTAATACTTGATTTTCTTCTATTTTAATTTCCATATCTGGACTTAGTTGTTCTGCTATTTGACCCTTTGGCCCTTTTACTTCTACATAATTTTTATCATTTATCTTAACTTCAACTCCACTTGGGATGTCTATTGGCTTCAATCCTATTCTTGACATAAGTGCACCTCCTGTTCCTGTAGTATCAGTTATTTGGTTTTACCATACATAACAAATAACTTCTCCACCCATACCTTCTTTTCTTGCATCTTTATCAGTCTTTATACCTTTCGATGTTGAAAGGATTGCTATTCCAAGCCCACCTAATACCTTTGGTATTTCGTCACTTTTTACATAAACCCTTAGGCCTGGTTTAGATATTCTTTTGATTCCACTTATTACTTTTTCATTGTATTTACCATATTTTAATTCTATCCTAATAATTCCTTGTTTGCCATCCTCTATTACATCAAATCCACCTATGAACCCTTCATCCAGTAAGATTTGAGCTATTTCTTTTTTAATATTTGAAGCAGGAATATCAACAGAATCATGTTTTGCATTGTTCCCATTTCTTATTCTTGTTAACATATCTGCAATTGGGTCAGTCATCATATTTAGCTACCTCCTTTCATAACCTTCGTACTACCAACTTGCTTTTCTAACTCCAGGGATTTGGCCTTTATATGCTAATTCTCTAAAACAAATACGGCACACTCCATATTTTCTTAAATACCCATGAGGTCTTCCACATATTTTACATCTATTGTACTCTCTAGTACTAAACTTCGCCTTTCTCTGCTGTTTAGCAATCATCGATTTTTTTGCCAAAACTCATTCCCTCCTTCTTTACTTTTTAAATGGCATGCCCATGAATCCTAGAAATGCCTTTGATTCTTCGTCTGTCTTGGCAGTTGTTACTATAACAATGTCTAAACCCCTTATAGTTTCCACCATATCATAATCGATCTCTGGGAATATAAGTTGTTCTTTTACGCCCAATGCATAGTTACCTCTACCATCAAATGATGAATTGCTTACCCCTCTAAAGTCTCTAACCCTTGGTAGCGAAATATTCATCAATTTATCTAAAAAATCGTACATTTTTTCTCCTCTTAAAGTTACTTTTGTTCCTACATTCATTCCTTCACGAATTTTAAAGTTGGCAATTGATTTCTTTGCTTTTGTAACAACTGGTTTTTGTCCTACGATAAGTTCCAATTCTTTAACAGCACTCTCTAATGTCTTTGGATTATCCTTTGCTTCACCAATTCCCATATTTACTACGATTTTTTCAAGTTTTGGAACTTCCATAACATTTTTATACTGGAATTTTTCCATTAAAGCTGGCACAACTTCGTTTTGGTATTTTTCTTTCAATCTGGAAGTCATTCCTATTACCTCCTTTCAATAGTGCATTATCTATCTATTACTTCTCCACATTTTTTGCATACTCTAACTTTTGAACCATTTCCTAAAAATTTATGACCTATTCTTACTCCTACTTTATCTTTATCACAATAATACATAACCTTTGATGAATCAATAGCCCCTTCTTGGTGAATAATTCCACCTTGTTGGTTTTGATTTTGTGCCTTCTTATGCTTTGTAAGCATGTTTACACCTTCAACGATTACTTTATTATTTTTAGGGAATACTTTTAAAACCTTCCCTTTCTTGCCCTTATCTTTTCCTGAAATAACTATTACAGTATCTCCATTTTTTACATGCATACTTTACACCTCCCCTTATAGTACTTCCGGTGCTAAGGATATTATCTTCATAAAGTTTTCTCTTCTAAGTTCCCTTGTTACAGGGCCAAATATACGTGTTCCAACTGGGTTTTTGTCATCTTTAACAATAACAGCTGCATTATCATCAAATTTAATATAAGATCCATCATTTCTTCTTACACCATGTTTTGTCCTTACAATTACAGCTTTTACTATTTCTCCTTTTTTAACAACTCCTCCAGGTGTTGCACTTTTAACAGAGCAAACTACTATATCTCCAACATTGGCGTACTTCTTATTCGTACCGCCTAATACCCTAATAACTAACAACTCTCTTGCACCTGAATTATCAGCAACTTTTAGTCGACTTTCAGTTTGAATCATTAGAATACCTCCTTCCCAGGTATAAGAACTATTTTGCTTTTTCTACTATATTTACAAGTCTCCAGCATTTATCCTTGCTTAGTGGTCTGGTTTCCATTATTTTAACTACATCGCCAATTCTACATTCATTATTTTCATCATGAGCTTTAAATTTTGTAGTCTTCTTAATTTGCTTTTTATATAAAGGGTGTGTTACAAATGTTTCAACAGCAACCACTATTGTTTTATCCATTTTATCACTTACAACACGACCTACTCTAATCTTACGGTTTCCTCTATTCATTTGAGGTTAAACCTCCTTTCCTATACCTAATTCTCGTTCCCTAATAGTAGTCTTTACACGTGCAATATCTTTTCTTACTACTTTTATTCTCATAGGGTTATCTAATTGACCTGTAGCCAATTGAAATCTTAAGTTAAATAATTCATTTTTTAAATCTAATAATTTAGTGTTTAATTCTTGATCTGTCATTTGGCGAGTTTCTTTAGCCTTCATTAGCTTCACCACCCTTTTCCTGCACATCCTCACGTGTAACAAATTTAGTTTTTATAGGCAATTTGTGTGCTGCTAATCTCATAGCTTCTTTCGCTACTTCTTCAGAAACTCCACCCATTTCAAATAAAATTCTTCCTGGTTTTACAACTGCCACCCAGTACTCTGGGGATCCTTTACCAGAGCCCATACGAGTTTCAGCTGGTTTTTCAGTAATTGGCTTATCTGGGAACACCTTTATCCAGATATTTCCGCCTCTTTTAATATATCTTGTCATAGCACGTCTTGCTGCTTCTATTTGATTAGAATTTATCCATGATGGTTCAAGAGCTTGTAGTCCATATTCACCATAAGTAACTCTATTACCCTTGGTTGCCTTACCCTTCATTCTTCCTCTATGAACTCTACGGTATTTTACTCTTTTAGGCATTAACATTTTACCTTCCTCCTTCCTACAGCTATTTATAAGCTAATCTCTTGAGTTTTTATTATAAGTTTTCTTATCATTATTTACTACTTTCTTAGTAGGAAGAACCTCTCCTTTATATAACCACACTTTTACTCCTAGCTTTCCATAGGTAGTATCTGCTTCTGCAAATCCATAATCTATATCTGCCCTTAATGTTTGAAGAGGTATTGTTCCTTCACTATAGCCCTCAGTTCTCGCCATATCTGCTCCACCAACTCTACCTGATACAGATGTCTTTATACCTTGTGCACCTGATCTCATAGTTCTTTGGATTGCTTGTTTCATGGCTCTTCTAAAGGATACCCTTCTTACAAGTTGTGCTGCAATGTTTTCTGCTACTAATTGAGCATCTAATTCGGGCACCTTTACTTCTTCTACATTTACAATTACATTTTTCTTTGTCATCTTTTCAAGATCTTTTCTTAATGCTTCAACTCCAGAACCGCCCTTACCAATAACCATACCTGGTTTAGCAGTATGAATACTTAGTTTTATCCTGTTGGCAGCTCTTTCTATTTCAATTCTTGAAATCCCAGCTATAAATAAAGTCTTTTTAACATACTTACGGATTTTATAGTCTTCCATTAAAAGTTCGTTGAAATTTTTCTTATCAGCATACCATTTTGAATCCCAATCTTTTATTATCCCAACTCTTAGTCCATGTGGATTAACCTTTTGGCCCATTAACTATCCCTCCTTCTCTATTCTCTCTCTTTTACTACGACTCCTATATGACTGCTTCTTTTAATTATTGGATAAGCCATACCTCTCGCCTTTGGTCTCCATCTTTTAAGTTGAGGACCATCGTTGGCATAGGCTTCTTTTACATATAGATTGTCTCTATCCATATTAAAATTATTTTCAGCATTAGCAATTGCCGAAGTCAAAACTTTTTCAAGTTCTCTTGCACCTTGTTTTGGTGTAAATCTAAGGATTGTCAAAGCTTCATCTACTTGTTTCCCTCTAACCTCGTTACATATGAAGTTTACCTTTAAGGGTGAAATTCGTATATATTTAGCTACAGCTTTAGCTTCCATCCTGATTCCCTCCTTTATCCTCTATTTCAACGCAGTTGACTTTTCTGTCTTGTCACCGTGTCCTCTAAATGTTCTAGTAGGTACAAATTCACCAAGTTTATGTCCTACCATGTCTTCCGTAATATATATTGGCACATGTTTTCTTCCATCATGAACTGCTATAGTGTGTCCTACCATTTGTGGAAATATTGTTGAACGGCGAGACCAAGTCTTTATAACTTTTTTGTCGTTCTTTTTATTTAATTCTTCTACTTTTTTAAGAAGATGATCATCACAAAAAGGACCCTTTTTAAGAGATCTACCCATTATTATTCCTCCTTCCAGATAGTGATATAAACTATTTTGTTCTTCTTCTTAAGATATATTGATTAGATTTCTTGTTCTTAGCTCTAGTCTTATATCCTATTGTAGGTTTGCCCCATGGAGTTAATGGTGATGGCATACCTATTGGTGCCTTACCTTCTCCACCGCCGTGTGGATGGTCTACAGGGTTCATAGCACTACCTCTAACAGCAGGTCTAATTCCCATATGCCTACTTCTTCCAGCTTTACCTATTGTAATATTTTCATGATCGATATTTCCTACTTGGCCTATTGTGGCACGACATTCAATTCTTACAAGTCTAAATTCTCCCGATGGTAATCTTAGTTGAGCATACTTTCCTTCTTTAGCCATCAATTGAGCTTCTGAGCCTGCTGATCTAACTAATTGGCCACCTTTACCTGCTTTTAGTTCTATATTGTGAACAGTAGTACCTACAGGAATATTTTTAAGTGCTAATGTGTTTCCTACTTTGATATCAGCATCCACGCCTGATTCAATAGCATCTCCAACTTTTAATCCAAAAGGCGCAAGAATATATCTTTTCTCGCCATCAGCATAATAGATAAGTGCTATATTAGCAGTTCTATTTGGATCATATTCTATAGCTGCCACTTTTCCTGGTATTCCGTCCTTATCTCTTTTAAAGTCTATAATCCTATATTTTCTTTTAGCACCGCCGCCTTTATGACGT
Source organism: Firmicutes bacterium UBA4916 (assembly GCA_002398845.1). Lineage (GTDB taxonomy): Bacteria > Bacillota > Clostridia > Tissierellales > Tepidimicrobiaceae > Mt11. Next base: position 22,078 of record DHBY01000039.1, read on the forward strand.
ACAGTTATTTTTCCTTGGGCGTTTCTTCCGCCTTTTCTATTTAAACTAACAACCAATGATTTCTCAGGTTCTTTTTTTGTAATCTCTTCAAATGTGGAAACAGTCATTTGTCGAATTGCTGGGGAAGTTGCCTTGTATTTTCTAATACTCATTATTGTTCCCTCCTTCTTCTGAAACTTTTATTACATTCCTTCAAAGAATTCTATTCTCTTAGAATCTTCTGTTAAAGTTACTATTGCTTTTTTCCAGCTTGGCCTTCTACCAACGTGTACTCCCATTCTCTTTTCTTTCCCTAACATATTCATAGTGTTTACTTTATCAACATTAACATTAAATATACTTTCTACCGCTTTTTTTATTTCTGATTTATTGGCTCTTCTATCTACTTTAAAAGCATATTTCCCGTAAGCCATATCATCCATACTTTCCTCTGTAATAATAGGTTTAATAATTATATCGTGTGGAATACGCATTATGCAAACACCTCCTCCACTTTTCTTACTGCATCTTTGGTTATGATAAAGGAGTCATAATTCAATATATCATAAACATTTAGTGTATTAACAAGTGCAGTTTGTACATTAGGAATATTCCTTGATGCTTTTATTACATTGACATCTTTCTCATCCATTACTACAAGTGCCTTTTTACCAGCTTTTATATTTGCCAATATTTTTGCCATTTCTTTAGTCTTTGGTTCTTCCAAGTTTAATCCTTCTAGTACAATTATTTCGTTGTTTAATACCTTTGCACTCAATGCGGATTTCATTGCTAATCTTCTTACTTTTTTAGGAACCTTGTAGCTGTAATCTCTTGGCTTTGGTGCAAAACTAACACCACCACCTACCCATTGAGACGCTCTAATGCTTCCTTGGCGAGCTCTACCTGTACCTTTTTGTCTCCAAGGTTTTCTTCCTCCGCCTCTTACCTCAGCTCTTGTCTTAGCAGATTGAGTCCCTTGTCTTTTATTGGCTAATTGATTTTTAACCACTTCATAAAGTACATGTTCATTAACTTCAACGCCAAATATATCATCTTTTAACTCTATTTCTCCTACTTCTTGACCTAACATATTGTAAACATTAACCTTAGGCATACCACATCCTCCTTTCTATGTGCTTTACTATCTTTTTATCACAGTTTCTTTTATTACTAATAGTCCGCCTTTTGGTCCTGGAACAGCACCTCTTATAAGTAATAAATTCCTATCAGAATCCACTCTTACTACTTCAAGGTTTTGAACTGTAACCTTTTCGTTGCCCATTCTTCCCATTCCTTTAGCTCCTTTAAATACCCTGCCTGGATAAGAAGCTGCAGCTCTAGCGCCTCCTGCCCTGTGATATTTTGAACCATGGGCTTCAGGCCCTCTTGAATAATTATATCTTCTAATTGGTCCTTGGGTCCCTTTTCCTTTTGATATGCCAGCAACATCAATTTTGTCACCTTGTTCAAAAATATCAACTTTAATTTCTTGGCCAATTTCAAATTCGTCCACATTCCCTATAATAAACTCTTTAATGTGTTTTTTATACTCTACTCCTGATTTATCGAAATGCCCTTTTAATGGTTTGTTTATTCTGTTTTCCTTTACATCCTCGAAACCAACTTGAATAGCATTATAGCCATCATTTTCTACAGTTTTCTTTTGGATGATTTTTAATGGTCCTGCTTCAACTACGGTTACTGGGATAACAGCTCCATCTTCAGTAAATATTTGAGTCATTCCTATTTTTTTGCCTATTATATTTTTCACAATTACACCTCCTATTATCCTACAGCGGATTACCTTTGGTAATCATTCTAAGAAATTATAACTTTATCTCAATATCAACACCAGCTGGTAAATTCAATTTCATAAGTGAATCTACTGTCTTTTGATTTGGATTAAGGATATCAATTAATCTTTTATGGGTTCTTTGTTCAAATTGTTCCCTTGAATCCTTATATTTATGAACTGCTCTTAAGATTGTAATGATTTCCTTTTCTGTTGGTAGTGGTACTGGGCCAGATACATCTGCACCAGTTCTTTTAGCAGTTTCCACTATTTTTTGAGCTGATGAATCTAATAATTCATGATCATAAGCCTTCAATCTTATCCTTATTTTTTGTTTACTTTTATTTGACATTTAATTCCCTCCTTCTATCGCATGCTTTTTTTGATTTACATGCGACATGGAATTGCCGATACACACTTCCGGGTGTGTTGTAATATTTTTTTATATAAATGACCTAAGCCATATGGGACAATTCCAGTCGCCCGATTTACAACCGGACATTCTCAGCAAAAATTCCCCCAGCACCTAATCCTTTAAATGCAAATCCTAATTTTCCTGGTCCCATTAAAGGGCTAAGTGCCGGGCAACCTTCTGCATCATCGCAATGCCTAAATTTAAACACTACTATATTTTATAGCATATAATAGAAAAACTCAAGCTTTTTTTATTATATATCTAACTTTTCGTGTAATTACTGAATCTAGTCAAACACCAAAAGAAGGGGCTTTGAGTCCCTTCTTTTAATGTCTTTAATTTATTATGCAAGAATCTTAGTTACAACTCCAGAACCTACT
>DHBY01000057.1 GCA_002398845.1 Firmicutes bacterium UBA4916
ATACAAAACAAAAACCGACAAAATGTCGGTTTTTTAAAAAAATAGGGAAATGAGCAATTCTCCTGCTCATACGGGGAAGAAAGACCACTTGGAAGTCTTCACTTATAATTATATGTCGAATTTCCTCTAATAGTAAATAGGCCTAAAGGTATAAATCGGGGGGACGGTTCTTCCGTGTCATGACATGGAAGAACCGTCCCCCCGATTTTAAAATTTTATTCATTTTTTTGGACATTATCACATATACTTTTTCATAGGATATATAAAGTAGATAAACAGGGGGGGTATAGTATATGGAAATAGTTAAGGATATCCTCAAAGTTGAAGAACAAAAAGGATATGAAGAGATAGAGTCCTTAATTGAGACAGAAATATACTTAAATCAAACAAAACCTGACATAGAAAATATTCTTTGGGCAGATGGGAAGGTTGAGATATTAAGCACCAAGATCATAAAAGATAAAATTCTTGTAAATGGTCTAGTTAAGTTTAAAGTAGTATACAAATCCAACGAAGAAGAATTAAATATATATGCCTTAGAAACCAATAGCGATTTTAGAGAAGAAATAGAAATAGAAGGAATAAATGAAGAAATGGCTGGAGAGGTAAAATCATCTATAGAGTATATAGAGTATGAACTAAAAGATGAAAGAAAGGTTTCCTTAAGTGCCCTTATAAATCTATGGGGAAAAGTTGAACAAACTAACTTAGTAGAAATAATCAAAGAAACAAAAGAAGGGGCAAACCTTCAGTTATTAAAAGAAAAGATTAAATATAATGATGTATTAGGTAGGGAAGAGTCCTATGCCCTAATCAAAGAAGCCTTTGAAATAGGAGAGGATATGCCTCCTATAGAGGAAGTCCTTAAAATGGATTTGCACCCTTATGAAAAGGAATTTAGCATTTCAGCAGATAGAGTAATCGTATCCGGCGTAGTAGAATGTTCCATTATATATTTTGGCGGAAATAAATTAAATTCAGTAAAGAAGGAAATACCCTTTACTCACTTTTTAGAGATGGGGGAAATAGAAAGTGATTCTAAATGCCAGCTAAGTATGGAAGTAGTAGACGGAGAATACGAATTAAGGGAAAGCCTAGAGGGGCAATTAAAAATCATAGATTTAGAAGTAAAGGTAAAGATTGCAGGTAAACTATACGAACAAAGAGAAAAGGAAGCAATTATAGATGCCTACTCTACAAGCAAAAAGATAAATTTACAGACAGAAGAAATATCTATAATGGAAAATATTAAAGATATAGTAGATAGGGAAAATATTTCAAAAGAACTAAAAGGTAAGGAATTTAAAGAAATATACGCAATCGAAGGTAATCCTAGTCTAATAGAGAGTCAATATGTAGAAGATAAGATTTTGGTGGAAGGCATATTATCTTTAAATATATATTATCTACAAGATGGCACTCTTGAAATAACTACATTAAGGGAAGAAATACCTTTCAAATCCTATATTACCTCAGATGAACTAAGTAAAGGTATAATTATAGATGTAGAAACAAGCTTAGAAGAATTAAATTATACCTTAAGAGATAATGTTTTAAATGTAAATGGAACTATAAAGAATCATATATTTATAAATAGGGAAAGAAAGATTAATATAATAAGCGAAATAGAAGAAACAGAAGAAATGATTAATAAAAGAAACAGACCAAGTATAACCATATATATGGTACAAAAAGATGATATACTTTGGGATATAGCTAAACGATACAATACCACAGTAGAAGAAATCATTATATCCAATAATATTACTTCTCCATCTACCTTGATGCCAGGAGAAAAAATAATTATTGAGAAAAAAGTTGATATAGATTTTTAGTGTCCACATTTATTTTATGATATAATGTACCTGTCAACTTTATAAAAGGAGAAATGAAAAAATGGATGAAATAACCTTAGAGGCTTTTGGAAAGATAAACCTATCCTTAGATGTATTACATAAAAGAGCTGACGGGTATCATGAATTAAATACTATAATGCAGCAAATTGACCTTAAGGATACAATAACATTAAAGGAATTAGAAGAAGGAATAAAGATAGAATGCAATGAAAAAGAAGTCCCCTTGGACAGCACAAATTTAGTCTACAAAGCTTGGGAAAAGATGAAAGAAAAAACTGGCATTAATAGAGGAATTCATATTATTATTGACAAAAAAATTCCCATTGCATCTGGTTTGGCAGGAGGCAGTGCCAATGGAGCTGCCGTGCTAAAAGGATTAAATATACTATGGAATCTAAATCTTTCGGATGAAGATTTAAGGGATATTGGTTTAGAAATTGGAGCAGATGTACCCTTTTGTATTATGGGAGGAACAGCTCATGCAAAAGGCATCGGAGAAAAGCTAACTAAACTGAAACCTTTCTCAAACAAGATGGTACTTTTAGCAAATGTAGGCATACCCATATCCACAGCCTATGTATATGAAAATTTAAATTTGAGGGCTATAAATAATAGGATAGATATAGATAAAATAGTTCATTATATTGAAGAAGATAATCTAGCGAAATTGGCTGAAAACATGGCCAATGTAATGGAATCAGTAGTTATTAAGGAACACTCTATTATAGACGAAATAAAAAAGGATATGATAAAATATGGGGCTTTGGGAAGTATAATGAGCGGCAGCGGCCCTACTGTATTTGGACTATTTGATGATGAAGATAAACTATATAAATGTAAAGATGAGCTGGAAAAGAAAATTTGCAAGGTATTTGTAGCAAAGACCATTTAAATTGAATAATTAACCCACTTTCTGTTAACTATAATTAGTAAACTAACAGGGAGTGGGTTTTTTGTATAAAATTTTAGAAATGTTCAAAAGCATATTCAATAGTTTAGCACTTATAATAATTATATTTATAGGATTGGCTACCCTATTGATAGATGGTCCTAGATTTAAAAACAAAGGTTTTACTAAAGAACTTAGAATAGTAAAGACTATTTCCTATACCTATATTGCATTAGGAATAATAATCTTCATATTCTTCAGAATAATTTAGGAGGTAAAAATGCTATCAAAAGATCTAAATAGAAATATCGAAACTCTAAAAACCATATTTAAAGATTGCGATGATATAGTCTACAGATTTATAGAAATAGGGGATACTAACAAAGTTCAAGCTTGTTTAGTATATACAGATGGACTTATAAATAAAGACGTTATAAGTGAATTCGTCATCTATGCTTTATTTATAGCAAACGAGGGTGGGGATTTTAACTTATCTAAATTTAAGTCAAATCTATTAGATACTATATCAAAAGAAGCAATGACCATAGCAGAAGTAAAAGAAGAAGAAAATATGGATAAAATCGTAGATAATATTTTAATAGGGGAGACCATGTTTTTAGTAGATAAAATAGACAAGGCCCTTACATTATCTACAAGAGGTTGGCCAACAAGGATAGTAGGGGAACCAGAAACTGAAACTGTAGTTAGAGGACCAAGAGACGGATTTACCGAAACCTTAAAGTTTAATACCACTTTCATTAGAAGAAGGATAAGAGACCCAAGGCTAAAGATAAAAAACATACAAATAGGCAGAAGATCCAAGACTGATGTAGCTATTATGTATATTGAAGACATAGTCAATGATGATCTATTAAAAGAGGTTAAGAAGAGATTAGATAAAATAGATATAGATGGGATATTAGATAGTTCCATGCTAGAACATTTAATAGAGGATAACTATTTATCGCCATTTCCTCAAATAGAAAATACGGAAAGACCTGATACTGCAGCGGCTGCCATTTATGAAGGCAGAGTAGTTATAGCAGTTGACAATACTCCCTTTGTACTAATGGTACCAGCCACTTTGGGCACTCTTTTACAAACAGCAGAGGATTATTATAGCCGATGGACTATTGCATCTATGATAAGGCTACTTAGAATATTATGTGCCTTTTTATCAACTTTGGCCCCAGCCTTGTATATAGCTATAACGTCTTTTCACCCAGGTCTAATTCCTACTAGATTAACCTATTATTTAGCAGCTAGTAGAATAAATGTCCCCTTTCCAGCTGTAGTGGAAGCTTTCTTAATGGAAATAACCATTGAAATAATAAGAGAAGCTGGAACTAGGATATCTGGGCCTATAGGTACTACCATAGGATTAGTTGGAGGCTTGGTAATAGGGCAGGCAGCAGTGGAGGCAGGTATAGTAAGTCCTCTTATGATAATTATAGTAGCCATAACTGCCATTTCAGCCTTTGTCCTTCCTAGCTATGAACTAGCCTCGGGACTTAGATTCTGGAGATTTATATTTATGGTACTTGCAGCAATATTGGGGTTATATGGAATAATGCTAGGAGCTATCATACTATCTAGCCATTTAGTTAGATTAAATAGTTTTGGTGTCCCCTTTACTTCCCCATATTCAGGCTTGGGAATAGAAGAAGGAGACTTAAAAGATACCTTAGTCAAAGCGCCAATTCAAAAACTTCAGCTTAGACCTGAATTTACATTCCCTAAAAATAGAAGAAGGATGAAAAAAAGGTGATTTTATGGATAAAAAGAACAAAATATCAGGACTACAAGTAAAAGCATTGGTCATTACTACTGTCATCGGAATAAGTATATTATCCTTACCCAGTACTATAGCTACTATATTAGACAATAGTGGTTGGGTTGCTATAATCCTAGGTGGGTTAGTTACAGTGCCTTTTATTATTATGATAGATAAGACTATCGAGCTTTATCCAGGCAAAACTTCTCCTCAAATTAGTAGGGAAGTTCTAGGTCCCGTAATATCTAATCTATTCTTGATTATATTTTTATGCTATTTAATATTATTTTTAGCCTATATGCATAGAAGTGCAGCGGAAGTTATCAAAGCCTATCTATTGGAAACCACACCTACAGAAGTAATAATAATAACTATGCTATTGGCTATATCATATATGGCTAGAGGGCAAATACAAGATCTAGCTAGGATGGCTCTTATTATTTATCCCATCATTATTGGATTTGTTGTATTTTTAATATTAGTAAATTTACCTAGCATGGATTATACCAATATATACCCCTTGTTTAATATAAATTTCAAGGCAATTCCCAAAGGCATATGGACAATATTTTTTAGTTTTGCGGGGTATGAGCTCCTTTATTTTTTTCTTCCCTATGTGGAGGATAAAGAGGGTGCATTGAAGTATAGTTTAAAGGCTATGCTTATAGTCACCTTAGTATATCTAATAGTATTTTTTGTAACCCTATCCCAATTCGGTATACATCAATTAAAAAGGGAGATTTGGCCTGGTATAGCAGTCACTAGAGTGGTGGATTTGCCTGGGCTTTTTTTAGAAAACTTAGATGGCATAGTAATTGCTATATGGATTATGGTGATATTTGGTACCATAGGCCCTATTCTTTATGCATCGGGCATAATATTAGCTGAACTATTCAAGACTAAGACCCATAAACTTTTTATACTACCTTTATTACCTATTGTATATATAATCTCTCTACTGCCAGATAATTTATTTGAGACCTATGAAAAACTTGGGAGTATATTGAACTATTTTGCCTTAGTTTCAATAGTCATAATGCCAACTATTGTTTTTATTGTAGCCTATATGAAAAAAAGGAGGGAAAAGGCGTGAAAAAGAAAACTATTCTTGTTTTACTTATGATATCCGCTATTTTCCTGTCTGGATGTTGGGATATGGTGGAGGTCAATCAAAGATTATTTGTATCCAGCATAGGAATAGACTTAAACAAAGGAAACGCAAAAGAGAAATATATAGTTACCTACGTATATCCTAATATAAATTCCATCGGTAAAAATGCCAGTGAGAAGACCAAAAAATTTACTGTTACTACAACTAGCGATGCCATCTTTCAAGCAGGCAGCGAGTTTAGCACTCAAGTGCAATTTCCTTTTTACTATAAGCATTTAAAAGTATTGGTAATAGGGGAAGATTTAGCTAAGGAAAGTAAATTAGTGCGGCAAGCCATAGATGGATTAAATAGGGATACAAAGATAAATAGCAAAGTCCAAATTTTGGTGGCAGAGGGTACTGCCAAAGATATCCTAGAATCAAAACCCCCACAAGATCAAATAACCGATGGAACTATTTACAATATACTAAAGAACAATAAAACTGCTAGTAGATTTACTCCAGCAACGTTAATAGAAGTCATTAGAGATATGGACACTGCCGGGGTAACTATTATTCCAAGAATAAAATTAAAAGGAAAGGATATAAAAATATTTGGCGGGGCAATATTTAAAAATTATAAACTTATAGGTTGGATAGATGAAATAGAAAATCGAGCCTTAAGTTTAATAAAAAATGAAACAAAAGCAGAACTAATAGATGCACCATATGATGATACAACCATATCTTATAAAATTACAAGTTCCAATTCAAATAAAAAAGTAGAAGTAGGAGAAAAAATAAAAGTAGATTTGTCATTGCGTACAGAAGGCTATTTACAAGAATATATTTTAGAGGAAAATGTAACTAGCTATGATGACAAGGTTTTAAAGGAAATGGAGAAGGCCGTTGAAAAAAAGCTAAAAAAAGAAATAGAGGACACCATTAATATAGCTCAACATAAATACAATGCAGATATTATAGGCATTGGAGAACATTTAAGTAAGTTCGAACCTAAAGCATGGAATAACATTAAAGCCGACTGGGACCAGATATTCCCCCAAGTTGAATTCAACGTAAAAGTAGACGCAAAAATAAGAAGAACCGGCTTGGTAAGATAATAGAATCAGGGGGACGGTTCTCCTGTGCTAAATTATATATTTTGGTATAAAAAAACAAAGATAGGAAATAATTAATATTACAAGAAAAAAACAATCTAGGAGGAATTTAAATGAAGTATAAAAAGTTAATTCTTGTTTTGTCATTATTAATTATTTCTTTTTCTTACATAGTTCATCCTTATATTATGGAAAAACAAGCTCATGTAGATAGTTTTAAAGACAAAATAATCCGTTTTCATATAAAAGCCAACAGCGATAAAGAAGAAGATCAGGCTTTAAAGCTTAAGATAAGGGATGAAATATTAAAAGAAATGGGAACTCAATTCGAATACAGCAAATCCATAGATGAAACCAGATCCATAGTTGAAAACAACTTAGACAATATAAAATCCATAGCACAAGAGGTAATTCAAAAAGAAGGCAAGGATTTTCCTGTAGAAGTATTTTTAGGTAGGAAAGACTTTCCTACAAGAAAATATGGAGATATCACATTCCCTTCAGGGGAATATGAAACATTGCAGGTAACTATAGGAGAAGGCAAAGGCAAGAACTGGTGGTGTGTTATGTTTCCTCCCATATGCTTTGCTGACATTAGCCACAGTAATGCTAGTAATGTAGAAGAAGATCTAAAAGAAGTACTAACAGAAGAAGAAGTAAATCTTCTCCTATCTGATAAAGAACAACCAATAATACTAAAATCTAAAATAGCAGAAGTATTAGAAAAGGCAAAAACAAATTTGGCTAAACGTTCTGCGAAAAAGCTTTAAAAAAAGCTGCTGCTGGAGGATAACCAGCAGCAGCTTTTTTTATTTTAGTAAATTTATGATAGTGTCATAAACTAATTTTGGTGCTATATTGAAGGAATAATCTTTTTGGAGCCTTTCCGTGAATTTATGGGCATCTTTGCCGAAAGGCCCAATATTAACAACGGGAAGATTTAACTTTTGCATCTCTTCAATAGGCAGGCTGTACTTTACACCAAAGCCAGGCATATTGCTTTTTAAGGAATCTACTGCATCAGTTTCTTTCGGAGCAGCGGCATAACTTAAATCAGAAATATAAGGATAGAACTTCTTTACCTCGATATCGTATTTTGATTCTGTATTTTCTACAATTTCATTTACTGTATTTAATAACTTTTCTTCTAATGGATTTTTCCCCTCTACATAGATATGAGGATAGTATGGTGGAGAAAAATAAACTATAACTACAGGATCTTTATCAGACCACATTTTGTGAATTTCCTCTACTATTTTTAAAGCAAACATTCTTTCATCTATATTAGGGTCATCTAAGAGTTTTTCATTTAAATCATCTATTAATTTATCTACTTCTTCTCCCTTTTCCTCTTTAACTAAATTGTATAATTTTTCATAGGGCATAACTCTTGCCTTCCATGGCAGTTTTTCATAAGGGAAACCACTTAAATTACAATACTTCCTATACTCTGCATTTAGACTATCGATGACATTTTGAAAAGCCAAATTTGCTCCATCTATTACCTTTTCCATAACTTGGTCTGGAGTACTAATATGGGTACCATAGTTAAAATAAAGATAGCTAGTCCTTGCTGTTTGAACTGAATATTCCGTTTTTAAATCTTGCTGACGAAGGGTAATAGGAGGTACACAAACCTCTCCTTCAGCTATATCAGAGTACTTGGTATTTAGATTAATCTCATTAGTTATAGCTCCCGCTATTTGATTTGGGTCTATTCCCTTAAAGGGGTCCCCTCCATGGGCCTCTGAACCAACTATATAAAAGGTGGGCATTAACTTTCCTACAGTGCCAACATAAACATATCTAGTATCATCTCCATCATATCTAGGAGCACTATAATCCGTGTCGATTACTGCTAAATAGTCAAAGTTTTCTTTTTCCCTTAACTTTAATAGTTCGGGCACTACTGAAAGCATACCACCAGAGTTTCCTTCTTCATCACATACTGCTGCAAATACTATATTTCCCTCAAAATTCTCCACATCATCAGAGATGGTTTCAACCAATGTCATCAAAGTGGCTACCCCACATTTCATATCGAATATTCCCCTACCAAATATATACTCTCCAGATTCTAAATCTTTTGCTGCATCATCAGGTAAAGTGACTTCATTTAATTTTTTAGTTAACTCTAAAGGATTAGCAGCATATTCCATTAAATTGCCATAATCTGAAATACCTACTGTATCAGTGTGTCCAATTAATATTACAGTTTTATTACTGCTGCTCTTTTCACCTTTAACCATGGCCAACACGCTTTTTCTCTTAAGTTTATCATCCTTTATATAAACATACTTAACCATATCAGGATGATATTTAAAATAATTCATATTCATAAATTTTTCATATACCTTTTCTACTACATGGTTTTCCTCCTTAGTTCCCACCACCCCACGGATACTGGCTAATTCCAATGTTAGTTCTTCAATTTTTTTATTCACAGTTTATCCCTCCTATACAAGATGACCTAAATATTAATTTAAAATATTATATCAAAAGGAAAGGGGCAATATACAAATGCCCCTTTTTTAATTGGATTTCAGTTTTGCATATGGATAATACTCAGGATTACCGAAAAAGTCATCTTTTAGTTCTACAACTTCTTTTCTTAATATTACTAACCCTATCATATTTGGAATAATTACTGCGGCTAGTAATATATCTAAGAAATTATATAAGAATTCGATTCCACCATAGGCTCCTAAGAATATTGCCACTAAGTATATAAATCTCATTACCTTTGAAAACTTAAGTCCAAATAGATATTCTGCTTGTTTTTCGCCATAATATACTATAACTATAATTGTTGATAGAACAAATAAGAATATACTAA